>JAKATE010000184.1 GCA_021828085.1 Thermoplasmata archaeon
GGTCCTTCCCGGTCCCGCGAGCCTCGACCGCCACGACGTCCATGATCCGGGTGATCACCCGGGTGAGGTCGGGCACGGGCTTGTCGACGATCCCGCTGGCCTTCTCCGCCATCTTCGGGAGGATCTTCTGGATGATGGTGAACTTCTCCATCGCCTGGTCGCGGCGGGTCCGCCGCGAGAGGTGGAGCTTCATGTTGCGGGCCGCCGCCTGCACCGCGAGCTCGATCTCGCGGGTGATGTCCTCCGTCTGGGCGACGGCCTCCTTCGCTTCCGAGGTGAACGGGACCTTGGTGGAGGCGACGTGGACGAGGAGGATCACCGGTCCCACCGGTACGGCTCCGCTCTTCTGCTCCAGACCGTAGCGGTGCCAGTCCATCTCTGCCACCGTCTGGGTGATGGCGCAGGCGCCCTGCTGGAAGAGCAGCGGGACCCGGTTCGCGAAGCGGAGGAGCTGGATGGACTGGTCCGACGGCAGGTCGCCCCCGTACACCAGCCCGACCTCCACCACGAAGGGACATCCCGCGTGGACCTTCGGGGGACGGCTCACGGGCGGGGAGTAGAACTCCGGCCGCAGCGTCCCCAGGACGTTCTTCAGCCCGCGCTTGATCAGCATCGGGCCGATGGGCGAGAGGCATTCGGCCGAGGGTGTCGCCATCGGGGTGTCCTTGAGCGCGGCCAGGAGCTGCTCGACACGCTCTCCGGCGAAGCCGTCGGGGCGTTCCCGACCGGTGAACCCTCCTTTCTGCAGGACATCCTGGATCCCCCGCCGGCTGATGCCGGAGAGGTCCGCGGTAAGGAACTGGAGCAGGGTCTTCGAGGAGCTCCGGCGGAGCATCGAGTCGAGCTCCCCCAGTTCCAGCCCGTGCGGATGCGGCGGGATCTCCTTGGCGAGCGGAGGAAGGTCGGGAGAGGCGCGCTCCCAGGTGGTCCGGGTCCCGTCGGGCTCCACGAGGACGATCCGTGCGTGGGGATTGACGATCGCCGTCCCCTTCAGGTACTCGTAGGGGGACTGGCGGCCCCTCTGGTAGCGGGCCTTGAGCGTCAGTTCGACGCGCGTGCCGTGCGGCCGGTCCCAGGCCAGGACGTCCTCCTTGACCAGCCGAGCCTGGTTCTTCTGCGTGTCCAGGAACAGGTCGACCACGTTGGCGGCGGGGTCCTCCTCGACCTTGGAGACGATGTGCACGGGAGTGGCCGTGGTGAGCCCCGCGTAGAGCACGGCGGCCGAGACCCCGATGCCCTGTTGCCCGCGGGCCTGGCGGTTGGAGTGGAAGCGCGAGCCGTAGAGCAGCCGCCCGAAGACGTTGGGGAGCTGACGGCGGACGATGCCGGGGCCGTTGTCCTCCACGACGACCTTGAGCCGCTCCTCGGAGACCTTGGTGATCTCCACCAGGAGGTCCGGGAGGATCCCCGCCTCCTCGCAGGCGTCGGCGGAGTTGTCCACGCACTCCTTCACGGTGGTGAGGAGCGCCCGGGAGGGGTTGTCGAACCCCAGGATCTGGCGGTTCCTTTCGAAGAACTCCCCGATGGAGATGGCCTTCTGCTTGGAGGCGAGCTCCTCGGCCAAGCTCTTCGATGGCACGTTCTGCGCGACCTAGCGAGAGGTAAAAAGCGCTCCCCTTTATCGGAACCGCTGGTGAAGGCCTACCCGGAGCGCCGGCGGTCCCTTCCGGGGACGCCCCCATCCCTCCCCGGCCGCCCCGTCCTGGCCGAACCCCGGGGGGAGTGAACCGATGCCCGGGGTCCCCCCCGCGCTGGGCGAAGCGGACCGACGCCGCCTCGAGGGGGAGAAGGCGCGGCTTCGGAGAGAGGCCTGGGACCGTCTGCAGTCGGAGGGGGTCGCCCGCTTCCCCTTCCCGCCCCACGACAGGATCCCCAATTTCGAAGGTGCGAAGGAGGCGGCGGATCGCCTGGCGGAGACCCCGGAGTTCCGCGCGGCCAAGGTCGTGAAGGCGAACCCGGACGCCCCCCAGCTGCCGCTCCGTGCGCTCGCGCTCCGTCAGGGGAAGGCCCTGGTCATGGCGGTGCCTCGGCTGAAGGAGCCGGCATGCTTCCGCCTCTTCCCGGAAGGTAGCCACGCGGTGCCGACGATCCAGGAGGCCCTGAGCCGCGGGCGCCCGCTCACGCCCGAGGACGTCCCCCCGATCGACCTGGTCCTCGCGGGGAGCGTCGTTGTGGGACCCCGCGGGGAGCGTATCGGGAAAGGGGGCGGGTTCTCCGACCTCGAGTGGGGGCTCCTATCGGAGGCCGAGAAGGTCACCCCCGCCACTCGCATCGTGACCACCGTTCACGACCTGCAGGCGAAGACCTCCCTCCTGCCGGTCCTCCCCCACGACGTCCCCCTGGACCTCGCCGCGACCCCCACCCGGCTCTTGCGCTTCCCGACCTCGCTAGGACGGCCTCGAGGCATCATGCCCGAGGAGCTCACGGAGGCGACCCGGTCGGAGGTCTCGTGGCTCTCCAAGTGGATGTCGGCCCGGGAGCGTGCGCGCCGCACCGCCCTATACGGCGGCGGCGGCGGGTCGAGCGGTCCGCCACCGTCAAGCTTCTGAGCTCCTGCGGGCGGTCGAGAGGTATATCGCTCCCCGCGGGCTCGGAGGGGACGTGGCTCCTCGTGCCACCAGTGCCGGTAAGGCCGATCTCCACGGTGGACGCGCACCGAGCCTCGCGCTGGGACGCCATGCTGAGCTGAAGTTCCTCTCCGACACCTTCGCCCAGGCGAAGGACGGCCTCGGCGCCCTGGTAATGCTCCTGGGACCGAGCGGCATCGGCAAGTCCCACCTCCTAGCGGAGGGTGCGCGCGTCGCCTCGGAGCTGGGGTTCGAGGTCCACCGGGGGTACGCGATCGAAGGTTGGACGGCCCCCTTCTTCCTCCTCGAGCAGCTCCTACCGGGGTCCGACAGGGCGACGGGCCCAGGCCCGAGCGGAACGGGAGGGACCGGTCGGAGCGGAGCTCAGGCGGGGGCGTCGGATCCCGGGGGGAGCCCCGAGGTCCCCCGGTCCGCGTCGCTGATGGCCATGGCGGCGGCCGCCGTCCCCTTCGACGAGGAGGTGCCCGCAGGGACGAACGGGTCCGCCGGGTCCGAGACCGAGACCGACCCGGACCTCGAGCCCGAAGGCCCCGCGTCCCTCAGGGACGCGCTGCCGATCGGCCTCACGCTGCCCCGAAGGGCGCGACCCGCCGTGCCGGAGGCGACGGCCCTTCTCTCCTACCTTCGTCGTCTCGAGTCAGGGTCCCGTCACGCGCCTCAGCTGCTCATCCTGGACGACCTGCAGTGGGCGGACCTGGCCTCCCTCCAAGGGGCGCGCTTCCTCTGCCGGAACGCCCGGCACCTGCCCGTGGTCGTGCTCGCCGCCGCTCGGTACGAGGGTCCGGGGAGCACGGGAGCCGAGGAGCGATGGCGCGGCATCGAGGACCTCATCGACGAAGCGAAGCGCTCGGACCCTCGGTCGGTCCTTCGCCTCGCTTCGCTCCCTTCCCGGGCCGCGTTCCGGTTCACGGAGGCGGTCCTCGGCGGTCCGGTCGCAACCCCGGCGGAGTCCCGCCCGTTCAAGCTGCTCCTGGAGCGGAGCGGCGGGAACCCCCTGCTCCTCTCCGAGATGCTGAGATC
>JAKATE010000185.1 GCA_021828085.1 Thermoplasmata archaeon
TTCGCGGTCCAGGGCCCGGAGGAGCTCCATGGCCGCGTCCAGCTCCTCGGCGGGACCGGAGAAGTGCACCTGGCCGAAGCCGCGGTGGTTGCGCACCGCAAGGATCGCGAGCCCCCGGTGCTCTCCATGAGGGGGGAGCACCCAACCCAGCATCCGCCCCGCCCGCAACTCGGCCTCGGAGTCGTCCGGCCACGACTGGGGTAGGCTCTCCCCCCGCGCCTTCAGGGCCTTCCGCATCTCGACGAGCAGTTCCAACAGGTCCCCGCGGTACTCGCGGGCCGGAACGATGGGTGGTGGAGCGGGGGCGGTGGGACGCGCCTCGGTCGTGCCCATGCGGAACGAACCTCCCTGCGCCTTCCGAGGACGTTACCCCATCCGTCCCGGAGGGCCGAAGCGGGGGCCCCCCGTCGCGGAGGCCAGTTGAGCCACCCGAAGCTGGACCTCGTGGATCCGCCGGGTCACGAGTCCGATCTGCTGGGCGGTCGCGAGGAGCGCCTGGTAGGACAGGTCCAGTTCCTCGCGCCAGGGTCGCGCGAGGACCATCCGACGCTTGAGCTCGTGCTGGACAGAGGGCTCTGCGTTCGGACGAAGCGAGAGGAAGCGCTCTTCGATCGCGCGCATCTGAGCGAACCTCTCCTCGAGCTCCACCCGGAGCCGCGCGTGCTCGTGGCTCAACGACTGGAGCTCCCGCTCGAGGGCTTCGAGGTCGCCCTCCATCGTGGGCCCGGGGGGACCTGCCGAAGCTCCCACCCGCCCCTCCCTTCTCGTTCCCTGTCGTCGGTGGGGCTAGTCGATGGACGGGGGGGTCCCGCTCAAGGTCGCGCGGCCTCCACGGGTGGGGCTGCAGCGGTGCCCTTCGTCTCGTGCGCGATCTCGCGGCGAAGGATGGCGGCGATGTCGGGGGCCACGGAGGCCCTCTCCACCGGGTTCTCGACCGTGTCCGTCGCGAAGACGTCGTCGGTCACCGCCTTGATCCTCTCGAAGGCGTCCTTCAGGAACAGACCGTGGGTGCAGGTCGCGGTGATCGCTTCCGCGCCGCGGGAGCGCAGGAGCTTCGCGCTCTCGACGATCGTGCCTCCCGTGGAGATCACGTCGTCGAGGAGGACCACCTGCTTCCCGCGCACGTCCGGCCCGGTGGGAGGATAGTAGAGCTCCACTCGCTCGCTGTCGATGCGCTTCTTCTCCAGCGCGATCCAGGGCTTCCCGAGGAGCTCCGCCATCCTCCGGACCCGGTCGACGCCTCCCTTGTCCGGGGAGACGAGGAGGTCCACCGGGCGCTCGCGGAGCAGCCGTCCGATGGCGGGGATGCCGCTCGCCTCGAAGAGGGTCTTGCGGAAGACGCCACGGTTGAGGTCGGAGTGGAGGTCCACGGTGATGATCGCGTCCGCGTCGGTCTCGACCCGACGGGCAAGCGCGCGGGCGGAGACCGGCTCTCCGGGGAAGAACCGCCGGTCCTGGCGGGAGTACCCGAAGTAGGGCACGACGACCCAGATGTGCCTGGCCCCGGCCTCCCGGACCGCGTCCTCCAGCAGGAAGAGCTCGATGAGGTCCGAGTCGGCGCGGAGGGACTGGACGATGACCACATCCTGGTCCTCGAAGCTCCCCCCGACGCGCACGTAGAGCTCCCCGTCCGGGAACCTCTTGCGGAAGGGGATCCCGAAGGGCACGTTCCCGAGCTCCCGAGAGATGCGCTCGGCGAGCGTGGTCGACGCGCTGCCCCCAAGGACGTGCATTCCGCCCCTCCCCCGTACGTTCGTCAAGGGCCCCCCTTCTTTAAACTGGCTAAGGACGGCGCTGCCGTTGCCGGACCCCGGGAGGGGCGCGCGGCCGGGCGTCCCGACCCTCGGGGCGGACCCTCGCGGACGATGTCCGGTCGGAGGGCCAGGGGCCCGCCGGCCCCGGAGCTCAGTGGGGGGGGCCGCCCTGGGCGGCCCGGGTCTGCTTCGCGCTCTGGATCTGGGCCAGGGCCGTGTTGGCCGTGTTCGAGTCGTGGAAGGCGATGCTCTGCCCGTTGATGATGAGGTGGGCCGTCTGCTGCCCCATCATCCCGCCGAGCGGGTTGCCGATCGGGATGTACTCCGAGAGGGTGTTCCCGGCGGCCTGACCGGCCACCTGGCCCGCGCCCTGGTTCCCGGTAACGACCTGGGCGTCCTGGATGGCGTCGAGCTCGACGCCCCAGAGGATCTCGTGCGGGGCACCGCCCAGGCTGGCCATGCCGCCCGACTTCAGGAGGAGGCAGCGCTGGTTGGTCAGCTGAAGCTCACCGTGGTGCGTCTTCCACTGTCCAAGGACCTGTTCGTTCTGTCGCATTCCCGCAGCAGGCTGGTTGTGGTGTCCGAAGAGGGGCACGTGATCCACCTTCCCTTGGATTGACCGAACCTGGGGATATGCCTTCCGGTCGGCGCCCTCCTCTTCCGGCGCTCGTCCCCCGCGCGGCGCTTTTGACGAACCACACTTCGACAAGGGACGAAAGCCCGGCCACTCCGTTAATATACGTACTAATGCGGATACCATCCCTTAAGGAGGTCCCCGTAAGGGAACTTAACGAGAATGAAGCGATTGAGCAAGACTCGTGCGAACGAAAACAAGGATCGAGGCGTTTCGCCTATCATCGCCACGATCTTACTGGTGGCGATCACGGTGGTCCTGGCCGCCGTGCTCTACATCCTAGTGATCCACGTGGGTTCCGGCGGTGGACAGCCTCCGGTGGCCCTCACGATGGTCCGTGCGGCGAGCGGGCAGTGCGATGGCGCCAACACCGTGGCCGTCACGATCGCGGGGAGCACCAACCCGGTCGACACCTCCGGCATCGGCCTGTCGTTGACCCCTTCCGGAGCGTCGACCCCCAGCCCCGCGGGACTCGCGGGGGTGGTGTCGACCACCTCCTGCGGTGTGGCGCCCCCAGCCTCCGGCTGGATCGCGCTCTTGCTCTCGCCGGGAGGCTCGGTCCAGCAGGCCTACTACGACAACTCGGGCTGGCATGCGTGGAACGCCTCGCTCCCGGTCCCCGTCGTAGCGAGCCAGACCCTACTGGTCGTCGCCGCGAGCAACGTCAACCTCTCCCAGGCCGCCTTCGGGGTCTTCCCCCTGCAAGGCGGACCGAACGTCTCCGGCAGCACAACCCTGTAGACGGCACTGGGAGGGCGCGGGGAGGAGCGAGCGGAGGAACGTCCGCGATGACCGATGAGCCCCCGCGGGAGAAGTGGACGGAGGGAGGGAGAGTTGGCCTGACGGCCAGCCCTTCTTCGCCCCCTCCTTCCTTCCCTCACACGAACCTGGGAAGGTTCCTCTACGGAGGCGAAGTGGATGGACCCCGTCCTCCCAGGGTCTGAAGGAACGCCTTTCCAACGGCGGTCGCGCGGTCGCGTTCGCCTGAGAGGGCGCTGCTCAGCAGCTCCTGGGCCAGCGCCACGCGGTGGTACCGGACCCTGGACGGGTGGTAGTAGCGGCCCCCGGTGCCCTGCGAGAAGATCCTCAGGAAGGGTGACCCGTGCGGGGTGACATCGACGATGAGGGGCGGTAGGTCAAGTTCCTGGAAGAAGTGCGGGACGAACTGCAGCTCCCTGCGGACGTTCCCCCCCTGGAGCAGCGGGACGTTCGCGAG
>JAKATE010000186.1 GCA_021828085.1 Thermoplasmata archaeon
CCCCCAGCGCCTCGAGGAGAACGCCTCCGGCGCGCGGGTCGCCGATCTTCCCCATCGCGACGAGGTAGGAGGGGCGGACCCAGCTGTCCTCCAGCGGATAGCGACGCAGGAGCGTGGGCACGCAGACCCGGTCGCGCGCCCTCCCGAGCACCACCGCCGCCGAGATCCTCACCCGGTCCACCGGGTCGTCGAGCGAGGGGCGAACGTCCTGCGCCACGCGGGGTCCTCCCAGATTCCCGAGCGCCAGCACCGCGTCCCGACGGACCCGGTCGGAGCTGTCGTGGAGCGCCTCGAGGAGGAAGGGGTACGCCCGGGGGTCGCGGAAACGCCCCACGGCGGTGACCGCGCTGTACCTCACCTGGGGGTCGGGGTCCTGGAAGAGCTCGAACAGCTTCTGCTGGGCGTGGGGCCGGTTCAGGCACCAGAGGGCCCAGGCCGCGTGGACGCGGACCACCGGCTCGGGGTCCTCCAGGGCCTTCGACAGGGCCGGCACCGCCTGAGGGTCGCAGATCACCCCGAGCGCCTCGGCGGTGGCCGCGCGCACGCTCGCCTCAGGGTCGTTCAGGAGCGGAAGGAGGTGGGGGACGCCCCGTCGCTCTCCGTGGCGGCGGAGCACCCAGGCGGCCGCCACGCGGACCGCGGGACGGGAGGAGGCGAGGGCCTCGAAGATCGCGGAGGGGTCCTCCGGTCGCCGACCCTCCCCCAGCTCCTGCAGCGCGCGCATCTGCTCCTCGAGGCGGCCGTGCCGCAGGCGATGGAGGGTCCGCTCCAGCCGCTGGGCGTCGCGCGGAGCGGGCCCCGCTTGCGACCCCGGGGCCCCCGGCGCGTTGGAGGGTGGCATGGGTGGAAGGTTCGAGGGGACGGCCCCCAATAAGGAGGTTCAGAGCGGCCGCGGCCCTGCTGTACGGGCCCGGCGCGAGCTCGCCCAAGGCCGCGCCGGAACTGAAAACGCCTAAATACGGTGCAAAGGTCGGCCCAATCCCTCGGGGGAATCGATGGTAACCGTCGACATCGCGACCGCAAAGTGTACCGGCTGTGCTCACTGCCGAGATGTGTGCCCCGTCAACGTCTTCGAGCTCCGCCCTTCTTCGGAGTTCCCCGGCATGGTCGACGACCCGCAGGTCGCCGCCAAGTTCCGTTTCCGTGGCGAGAAGTCCGTCGCGGTCAACGGCCCCGAGTGCATCGTGTGCGAGGCCTGCCTCTTCGAGTGCGAAGGGGAGTGCATCGACATCACGGACGACGAGGGCAACCTCCACCACTCGACCTACAAGTAGGTCGGAACGGCGACGGAGGGCGTCCGCCCTCCCTCCTCGTCCCCGCGCCCCTTACCTTCCGGGCCGAAAGGCCCGGTGGTGACGCCGAAGGTCCGCCCGGATAGGGCTCGGCCGGAACTCGCCCCTACGGGAGCGGCCGCGCCATGGGAGGGAGCGGGGGCGGAGGAGGAGCTCCCCCGTAGGTGAGCCCCCCGGAGGAGGACCGCACGGCCCCCAGGTACTGGGGAGGGATCAGCCCGTTCGTGACCCGACCGGTGGTCCCGTAGCAGTAGAGCGCGACCCGGAGGACCCCTTCCGCGGCCGAGGAGAGGATCGCCATGAACACGATCACCGCGAGCCCCGCCACCAGCAGGACGATCCCGAGCGCGAAGAGCCCGTGGAGCATCAGCAGGACGCCCCCGAAGAGCAGGAGGATCCCGCCCACGAACCCGGCCCCCAGGATCAGGGCCATGGCGAGGTTCGAGATCATCGTCTTGCCGAAGGTGTGGACGAACAGGCTTCCGGAGCGCTTGAACGACGCCCAGGCCCCCTGCTCCTCGAACATCAGCACGGGGACGATGAAGTAGGTCGCCGCGCCCCAGGTCGCTCCCGCCGCGATCCCGATGAGGGCTCCGGTGATCCCCCGGAAGCGTGCGGCGATGGCCCGGATGACCAGCATGATCGTCCCGGAGATGAGCGCCCACGCGACGAGCTTGCCCGCCCGGGCGCGGGCGGCGACCATGCCGTCGTGGAACTTCGGCTGCCCGCCTTCGAGCTTCATCCGGGCGGCTCCCATGAGCGCGCCGGTGAAGTAGACCGAGACGATCCACAGGACGAAGTAGATGACGAGCGAGAGCACCCCCATCACGACCTGGAACGTGGTGCCGGTCAGGTGCGCCCAGAACATGATGGAGAAGAGCCCGACGACGAACATCGCGAGGATGCCGAGCGCGCTGAGACCGGAAACGAGGGGGAAGATGAGGAGGGCCTTGTCCTCCTTGATCATCCGGAAGGCGGTCTTGGTGAGCGTCCAGGAATCGCCGAAGGTTCCCATGAGGGTTCGAGGATTCTAGGGACTTTCGGGTATTTGAGAGGCGGGAGCGTGCGATGCCTTAGCATCTCGCGATGCGGGACTCCCCTCCGGAGCCCCCGGGCCCCGCCGGTCCTGGCTATCGGTAGAAAGGTCCCCGCCACCGTCTTATATCTTAGAGGCCCGGGGGCCCCGCCGTGCCCGCCGCCAAGTCCGAGGGGGGGAAGCCTCCCGCCGTGATCGGTGAACGGGAGCTCGTCATTGGCTTCCGGCTCATCGGCTTCCGGAACACCGTCATCACTGACGAGAAGAGCGCGGCCAGGGACTTCCAGAAGGTCTTCGACTCGGGCATGCACAGCCTCATCCTGGCGAGCCGGAAGATCCAGAACGTCCTGCCGGAGTCGCTCCGCAAGGCCGCCGAACAATCCATCGACCCGCTCGTGGTCTTCCTCCCCACCCCCGGTGGGGGCGAGGAGGCCGAGAGCGTTGCCGACCTCACCAAGCGCGTGCTGGGCGTCTCCCTGGAGAGGCTCGCCGCTCCCTGATCCAAGTCCATGACCGAACCCGTCGTCACCAAGGTTTCCGGCCCCGTCGTCACCGCCGAAGGTCTTACCGGCGCCCGCATGTTCGACGTCGTGCGTGTGGGCGAACTGGGTCTCGTCGGAGAGATCATCCGTCTCGTCGAAGGCGACGCGACGATCCAGGTCTACGAGGAGACCACCGGCATCCGCCCGGGGGACAAGGTGGAGAACACCGGCCAGGCCCTCTCCGTCGAGCTCGGTCCAGGGCTCCTCAAGTCGATCTACGACGGTGTCCAGAGGCCCCTGGACGTCCTGAAGGCCGCGGGAGGGGACTTCATCGCCCGTGGGTTCGTGACGAGCCCGCTCGACGAGAAGACCGTCTGGGAGTTCACCGCGACCCGGAAGTCGGGGGAGAAGGTCTCCGGCGGCGACATCCTGGGCACGGTCCAGGAGACCCCGCTCATCCTGCACAAGGTCCTGGTCCCCCCCGGCGTCTCGGGGACGATCAAGGAGCTCACGAGCGGCAAGTTCACCGTCCGGCAGACCATCGGGTCCATCGACACCCCGAAGGGGAACGTCCCGGTGGGGCTCTCGCACAAGTGGCAGGTCCGTGTCCCTCGGCCCGTCTCGCGCAAGCTCCCTCCGCGCATCCCGCTCATCACCGGCCAGCGCGTCATCGACACGCTCTTCCCGCTCGCGAAGGGAGGCTCCGCGTGCATTCCCGGCGCCTTCGGCACGGGGAAGACCGTCACCCAGCAGCAG
>JAKATE010000187.1 GCA_021828085.1 Thermoplasmata archaeon
AGGAGGGCCACCCCCTCCGGGGGGTCGCGGACGTTCCCCTCCAGCTCGATCCCCCTCGCCCGAGCCAGGAGGACCGTCTCCGGCGTGGCGAGGACCTTCGCCTTCGGGTGCGGCTTGTCCACGTGGTCCAGGTGGGCGTGGGAGACGAACGTGTAGTCGGACCGGACGGGGGCGTCAGGGTCGAGGGCGAAGGTCAGCCCCCCGCACTCTGCGACGATCCCGTGGCCCAGGGAGACGCGTGTCTTGCTCAATTCGGTGAGGAGTACCCTATCAGGGGCTCTCGGGGGAGAAGCTTATGACGTTATGCGTCGCCGGGCGGGCGTCCGGACGATTGGTTTTAATCGGACCGAGGGCAGGTGGCCCGACGAGGCTTCCATGAAGATCTCTAGGCGGGGCTTCGTGAAGCTCGTGATTGGGGGGACATCCGCCGCCGTGCTGGTGGCTGCGGCGTGGCTCCTCGGGACGCGCCCAGGGCGCGAGACCCTCCTCTCCCTCACGGAGCAGCCCGTGGCGTCGAAGTCGGTCACCCTGACCGTGAACGGGGCTCGGGAGACGCTCGACGTGAAGGCGAACGCCACCCTCCTGGAGGCGCTCCGCGAGGACCTCGACCTCAGGGGTGCCAAGCCGGGCTGCCTGAACGGCGAGTGCGGGGCCTGCACGGTGCTCCTCGACGGGCTCCCCGTCTACTCGTGCCAGAGGCTGGCGGTGGAGCTCTCCGGCCACAGCGTGACCACGATAGAGGGGCTCTCGGGAGGGGCGTCCCTCACGCCCCTGCAGCAGGCGTTCCAGGACGAGGGCGCCTTCCAGTGCGGGTTCTGCACCCCCGGGTTCATAGTCACGGCCACCGCCCTCCTCGAGTCGACCCCGCGGCCGAGCGAGCTCCAGGTCAGGCAGGCGCTCTCGGGCAACCTCTGCAGGTGCGGGAGCTACGCCCACGTCGTGAAGGCGGTGCTAGCAGCGGCGGAGGCGACCTGAGCGGGTGTCCTCCTCGGTCATCGGGAGCCGGGTCCCCGACGTGCGGGCAGCCGAGAAGGTGACGGGGAAGCCGGTCTACACCATCGACATCCAGAGGCCCGGGATGCTCATCGGGCGGGTGGTCAGGAGCACCATCCCGAGGGGCAGGATCGTGAGCATCGACACGTCCAAGGCGGCGTCGCTGCCAGGAGTCGCGGCGGTCGTCACAGGGAAGGACGTCCCGCCCATACCGATCTCTGCCACATTCCCCCCCTCCTACGACCTGAGGATGCTCGCCGGGGCAGCGGACGACATGGTGAGGTTCGTGGGGGACGAGGTGGCAGCCGTGGCCGCCGCGGACGCGGAGACGGCGGACCGCGCCGTGAGCCTCGTGAGCGTCACCTACGAGCCCCTCCGGTCGAACTCCGACGCGGCCACGACTACGGATCCCGGGGCGCCCGCGGTGGAGTCTCCATGGTTCCCCGGGAACGTGATGGCACCGTACGCGCCCATGGTCATCTCGAGGGGAGACGTCGCCGGCGGCCTGGCGGAGGCGGACGTGGTCTTCACCGGGAGCTACGACATGCCTTCGCAGGCCTCCGCATCCCTCAGGCCGTACTCGTGCCTGGCGGAGTGGAGCGGTGACCAGCTCACGATATACAACGACACGCAGGTGATGTACACGAGGCAGGGCGAGCTGGCGCAGCTCTTCCAGATCCCCACCTCCAACATCAAGGTCGTCTCGCAGCCGCTGGCGGGGGGGTTCGGCGAGGACAACGTCTACCGCTTCATCCCCCTCGCCGCGTTCCTGGCGAGGAAGACCGGGAAGCCCGTCAAGATGGTGATGCCCCAGGACTTTGCCTTCGAGGCGACCCCGAACAAGCGGCACCCCGCGTCGGCCACCGTGTCGATAGGCGCGAAGGCCGACGGGACCATGACGGCCATCGACCTCACGATAACCTACGACAAGGGGGCGTACCTTGCAGGGGGCTTCTCGGTGCCCTACGTGGGGGCGAGGGGGGTCTTCAACGCGTACCGGACGCCGAACATGCGCTACACCACCTACGCGGTCTTCACGGACAACCCGCCGGCCGGCGCTCTCCGCGGGTACGGCGGGGTCCAGTCCAACTTCGCCGTCCAGTCCGCGATGGACGACCTGGCGGCCAAGCTCTCGATGGACCCGACAGACCTCCACGCGCTCAACTGCATCAGGCCCGACGACGTCCTCAATATCCAGGGCGAGATCGTCGACTTCTCCCAGGTCGGCGGCGCCGCGTTCCAGCAGGCGATCTCCGAGGGGAAGGCGGCGTCAGGCTGGGCATCGAAGTGGGCGCCGTTCGGCGGCCTCTCGGGCGCCGGCCGGGTCGTGAAGGGGATAGGGGTCGCCCTCCTGACCTACGGGTTCGGGCACATCCCCGACACGTCGAGCGCGCAGGTGGCCATCGGGCAGGACGGGGCGGTGCAGATAACGATGGGGACCGCCGACCTGGGGGGCGGCCAGCCGACCACCATGTCGATGATAGTCGCGCAGGAGCTCGGGGCAGCGCTCGACGACGTCTCCATCGCGATGGGCGAGACCGACTACCCGCCCGCCCCCTTCCAGGGGACGTTCGGGAGCAGGACGACGTTCATCGCGGGGAACGGCGCGAAGGCGGCCGCGGCGGACGCCAGGCAGCAGCTCCTGGCCGCGGCGGCGACCGCCATGGGGACGGAGCCGTCGAACCTCCTCACGCAGGGCAGCTCGGTCTCGAGGGCGGACAACGGCCAGTCGATGAGCTTCGCCGACGTGGTGAAGACCGTCCTGGGCGGGAGCATCGTGGGGACCGGCCAGTACGTCCAGACGCTCTACGTGAGCAGGACAGGCTTCCAGTTCGGCGCGTGCTTCGCGGAGGTCGAGGTTGACAGGTGGACGGGGAAGGTGACCCCCACCAACCTCACCATGGTCCAGGACTACGGCAAGGCCATCAACCCCCTGGCCGTGGAGGGCCAGATGCAGGGGGCGGCCCTCCAGGGGATCGGCTACGGGCTCCTGGAGGACTACGTCGTGGACCAGGCGTCGCTCCAGCCGCTCAGCAGGGACTGGCTCTACTACAAGGTCCCTACCATGATGGACGTGCCGCCGATGTCGGCCATAGTCCTCGAGAACCCCGACCCGAGGGGCCCCTTCGGCGCCAAGGGAGGGGGCGAGAGCATGATCATCTGCACGCACTCCGCGATAAGGAACGCGGTCGCCAACGCCATCGGGGTGAGGTTCACCACCGTCCCGATCACCCCGAAGATGGTGATCGACGCCCTCAAGGGAGGCGGCTAGGCCTCGTCCGGCGGGCTCATCCCCAACCTCACCCCCATGTCCCTTCCGGAGGTGGGCTACGCGGCGCCCCAGAGCGTCGAGGGCGTGATCGCCCTCCTCGAGAGGTACGGGACCAGGGCCAAGGTCATCTCCGGCGGCTCCGACGTCCTCTACCTCATGAAGAGGGGGGCGATGCAGCCCGTGCCGCAGGTCCTGGTCGACCTGAAGGGGATACCCCAGCTGCGCGGCCTGGAGGCCGACCCTGCGACGGGGCTCTCGATAGGGTCGCTTGTGACCATCGCGGAGCTC
>JAKATE010000188.1 GCA_021828085.1 Thermoplasmata archaeon
TCGACTTCCCCAGCTCGCACTACGTCTACGCGCTGGTGTTCGTCGCGGTGGACATCCTGGGGTTCGTGCTGGCGCTCTGGGCCGTCTCCTTCCGCACCTACGTCGCGTCGTGGCTCACCTTCGCCGTCATCGCGGGCGGGTTCACCGTTTTAGCGCTCACCGGCATCTACTACGTGCTTCGCGGGGAGCGATCGGTATGGGTGTGACGAGCCCAGGGACGGCGATCTCCCCGTCGCACGTGGCCGCCTCGGCGGTTCCCGAACCCGCGGTACCCTTCTGGGAGATCGAGACGGTCCGGGCCAAGGAGTTCATCCCCCCGGTGCGCGAGGCCCTGCGGGACGTGGTCGCCCGCAAGGGATCGGACCCTGTGATCCAGCCGGTCTTCAACTGGGCCGGCCGCAACAGCCTGTTCCCCCTGCACTGGGGGCTCGCCTGCTGCGCCATCGAGTTCGCTGCCGCCTTCGGTGCGCGCTGGGACGCCGAGCGCTTCGGGATCGTCCCGCGCTCCTCGCCGCGCCAGTGCGACCTCATGATCGTGAACGGCACGGTCACCTGGAAGGTCGCGCACAAGCTCATCACCCTCTACGAGCAGATGCCCGAGCCCAAGTGGGTCATCGCCATGGGGAACTGCGCCACCGGAGGCGGACCTTTCCGCTCGGCCTACTCCGTCGTGCCGGGAGTGGACAAGCTCGTCCCGGTGGACGTGTACATCGCCGGCTGCCCGCCCCGTCCGGAGGCGATGCTCGATGGCATCCTCCGCCTGGAGCGGTTGATCCAGGACCGGCGGGAGTAGCGAGGGTCCTGGGGGAATGGTCTTGTCCGCGACGGTCCCGCCGGTCTCCCAGGAGCCGCTCCCGGGGTGGGTCCAGGGCGTTCGGGCCCGGTTCGCCCCGCAGCTGACCGCGCTCACCCAGCGGACCGGCATCTTCGCCCGGATCGAGCTCAAGCCCGAGGGGCTCCTCCCGATCTGCCAGTACCTGCGAGATGCGGAGGGCTTCGGCCATTGCGCCTCCATCGGCGGCATCGACTGGCGGGAGGAGCGCGAGGTGGTCTACCACCTCTGGTCCGACCAGAAGAAGGGCTACCTCGAGCTCAGCCTCCGCGTCCCCGCCCCGGACGCCCACGTGGAATCGGTGACCCCCCTCTGGCCCGGGGCCAACTACCTGGAGCGCGAGACCTGGGATCTGGTCGGCATCCGGTTCGACCACCACCCGGACCTCCGGAGGCTCTTCATGCCGGAGGGGTACGAGTTCCACCCGCTGCTCAAGACCTTCGAGCTCCACGAGCCGGAGCTCCTGGAGGTGAAGACGCGCCATGAGTGAGATGTGGATCAACATGGGGCCGCAGCACCCCATGACGCACGGGCTGTGGAACCTGCGGGTGAAGGTCGATGGGGAGCTCGTCGTCGACGTGGAGCCCGAGCTCGGCTACCTGCACCGGGGGATCGAGAAGATCTCGGAGTACCGTCGCTACAACGAGGTCATCACGCTGATGGACCGGTGCTGCTACGTGGCCGGCCTCTCCTGGGAGCACCTCTACATGATCGCCTCCGAGCAGGCGCTCCATGTGGAGGTCCCTCCCCGGGCGGAGTACCTGCGCGTGATGTGCGCGGAGCTCCAGCGGCTCGCCTCGCACCTGATGTGGTACGCGGCCTTCGTCCAGGACCTGGGCCTGATGACCCCGTTCCTCTACGGGATGCGCGACCGGGACCTGGTGCTCGACCTCCTGCAGTCCTTCACCGGGGCGCGGATGACCTACGAGTACATGCGGGTGGGAGGGGTCCGCAACGACGTCCCCGTGGGCTACACCGACCGCTGCCGGAAGGTCATGGACTGGATTGACCAGCGGCTCGGCGAGTACGAGGCCCTCTGCGACAAGTCGGACATCTTCCTCAAGCGGACGGTGGGCATCGGCGTCCTCAGCGCCGCGGACTGCGTCGCCGACGGGGTGACCGGCCCCATGCTGCGCTCCGCGGGCCTCGCCCGGGACCTGCGCAAGGACCGCCCCTACTCGATCTATCCCGAGGTCGAGTTCGACGTGGCCACGCACGACGCCGCGGACGTCTTCGGGCGCTACCGCGTCCGCATGGAGGAGATGCGCCAGGCCATCCGGATCGTCCGGCAGACCCTGGACTACCTCGACAAGCGCCCCGGTCGTGTCCTGGCCGAGCGCGTCCCCCGCTTCGTGGGGACCCCGACCCCTCCGCCGGGGAGCGAGAGCTACGTGGTGAAGCGCGGGTACCCCAAGGGGATCGGGTTTTCCTCCATCGAGGAGCCCCACGGCGAGGCCATGGCCTACGTGGTGAACGAGGGGGCGGAGCACCCGTACCGGGTCAAGTTCCGCTCGCCGGTCCTCATCAACATCGCCGCCGCGAAGGACTACCTCATCGGTTACCGGGTGAGCGACATCCCGGCCATCATGGGCTCCGTCGACGTCTGCGTGGGAGAGTGCGACCGGTGAACGAGGAGCATTCGGGATGAGCACCACGCTCTACGGCGTTGCCTACGCCCTGAGCCAGGCACTCCTCGGGGGGCTCGCCTCGGTGCTCCCCTCCGGGGCGGCCGGCATCGCCTCCCCCGGGGTCGAGGAGGCCCTGGCGGTGGTCATCGTGGGCGTCGTCCTGCTCGCCACCTCGCTGGTGAACGCCATCGTGCTCATCTGGTGGGAACGCAAGATCCTCGGCCGCTTCATGGACCGGCGCGGGGCCATGCACGTGGGCTACGCCGGTCTTCTGCAGAACTTCGCGGACGGCCTCAAGCTGTTCCGCAAGCAGCCCCTCACCCCCGCCGAGGCGGATCGGATGGGCTACTACCTGGCCCCGGCGGCGTACCTCGCCACCTCGCTGATGATCCTGGGATTCCTGCCGGTCTCCAGCGGTTTCATCCCCGGCTCGGCCCCCCTCTCCCTGCTCATGGCGCTCGCCATCTTCTCCTTCGCGCCCTTCTTCATCTTCCTCGGGGCGTGGTCCTCGAACAACAAGTACTCCCTCATCGGCGGGATGCGCACCGCCGCCCAGCTCGTCGCCTACGAGATCCCCATGCTCTTCGCCGTGGTCAGCGTGGTGCTGCTCACCGGCTCGTTCGACCTGGGCACCATCGTGACCGACCAGGCGCAGCACGGCTGGCTCGCGCTGCCGCTCCTGCTCGGACTGGTGGTCTTCATCGTGGCCATGCTCGCCGAGGTGGAGCGGATTCCTTTCGACCTCCCCGAGGCCGAGGCGGAGCTGGTGGAGGGCTGGAACACCGAGTACGGGGGGATGCTCTTCGCCATGACCATGCTCACGGACTACCTGAGGAGCCTGGTGGCGAGCTACCTCATCGTGCTGCTCTTCCTGGGGGGCTGGACGATCCCGGGCGGACCCATCGGAGGCCCCCTCTCCTCCTTCCCCCTGGCGGGGATCTTCTGGTTCCAGGTGAAGGTCTACGTGGTCTTCGCTGTCTTCGTCTGGATCCGGGCCGCCCTCCCCCGCGTGCGCACCGACCAGCTGCTGCAGATCGGCTGGAAGCGCATGATCCCGCTCTCCCTGCTGAACGTGGTCTGGGCCGCCAGATC
>JAKATE010000189.1 GCA_021828085.1 Thermoplasmata archaeon
GGTCGACCGGGCGCGCCTCCTCCTCAAGGGGAAGGTCAAGGAGGTCCTCCCGGGGCTCGAGCAGGAGATGCTCGCGGCCTCCAAAGAGGAGGAGTTCGAGCGGGCGGCCGTGCTCCGCGACGCGATCCGCGGGATCGCCGACCTGGAGGCTCGCCAGCACGTGGTCGACCTGGGACGTGAGCGGACCGACGCGGTGGACATCGCGCTACCCACCGACGCCACTTCGCTGAGCGCCGCCGTGGGGGTCCTTCGCGTTCGGGAGGGGAGCATCTCGGGAGGCGACCCGCACCTGCTGGAGGTGCCTGCGGACCTCGGGTCCCCCACTACCGAGCTCCTCGCGACGTTCCTCCTGCAGTACTACGGGGATGTGCCCGACCCGCCGAAGCAGGTCCTCCTTCCCGACCGCATCGAGGGTCTGGAGGAGGCGCTCGAGGCGCTGGGGGAGGAACGCGGGATCGGGTTCGTGCGGGCGAAGGCGGGACGCCCGAAGGAGCTGGTCACGATGGCCGGCCGCATGGCGAGGGCGCACCTCGACGCCCACGCCCGGCCGGCGGCCCCCGATCCGGTGCTCCGCTCGCTGATGGGGCTCTTGGAGCTCCCGCGCGTCCCACGGCACATCGAGGGCGTGGACATCTCGCTCATCCAGGGGACGAACGCGGTGGGTTCCCTCGTGGTCTTCCGCAACGGGGCCCCGTCCAAGGACGACTACCGCCGCTTCCGCATCCGGACCGTGGAGGGGACCGACGACTTCGCCATGGTCCACGAGGTGGTGCTCCGGCGGTTCCGCCGCCTCCTGGCCGAGGAGGAGAAGCTGCCGGACCTGCTCTTGATCGACGGGGGGAAGGGCCAGCTGGACGCCGCGCTGTCGGCCCTGAAGGAGCTGGGGGTCGAGGAGGAGGTCCCGCTCGCCTCGCTCGCCAAGCAGCGGGAGGAGGTCTTCCTCCGGGGCCGTTCCAAGCCCGTGGCCGCGGACCCGAACTCGCCCCCGCTCCTGCTCCTCCGCCACGTGCGCGACGAGTCCCACCGTTTCGCGATCACCTACCACCGGCGCCGGAGGAAGATGGCGCTGCGCGAGGAGGTCGCCCGGGCCGAGGCCGCGAGCTCCCCGGGCGGCGACCGCTGAACGGGGCCACCCCCGGGCCGGGAGCGACGGGGTCCCGCGCAGGAGAGATATGCGCGGGGCCCTCGGGGGCCTATGGAGACCCTAGCGACCTCGGGCGGAGGACGACTGTGCGCGGTCCGGCTGAACCCCGGCGAGGACGTCCTCGGACGTCTCGCCGAGATCGTGGAGCAGCAGGACATTCGCGGGGGTTTCGTGACCGTGGGGATCGGGTCCCTTCGGGACACGACGCTCGGGTTCTTCGACGGAGAGCGCTACGTCCAGCGGACGTTCCGGGAACCTCACGAGCTCCTCTCGATGACCGGGAGCATCGCGTGGTACGAAGGCAAACCCCACATCCACCTGCATGCCCTCCTGGGGGACCCCGAGTACCGCGTCGTAGGAGGACACTTCCACGGCGGAACCGTGGAGATCCTCGTCGAGCTTATGGTGCAGGCCTTCCCGGAAGGTTTCGCACGGGTCCCGCGCGGCAACGTGCTGAAGGTCCTCTCGCTTCACCCGGGAAAGAGCTGAGCCGGTCCAGCGCCGACAAGGGTCGGCTCGAGGAGGGGTTGGTCGCTTGTCGCTGCTCGGAGGCGGACGGACGGGCCCCTCGGGGTATGGAGGACCCCTCTGCTCCTCCGTCTAGAGTCTCTCCGAGCCGAAGTAGGTGACCTGCTCCTCTCGAGCTTCGAGTGGAGACCTCAGGGATTATTCGAGAGGGGCGAGCCCCCTCCATGCCCCGAATCTCCCTTCAGCCCGCCCGAGCCAGCACCACGAGGTTCCATCCCCGGCGGGACCCCGACAGCCCCCTGACCCTGGCGGAGTGCCGGCAGCTTTCCCACGCCACCTTTCCCTTGCTCGAAAGCCACCTGGCCCTTCCCAGGCCCAACGGGGCCATCTACTCCAGCCAGGACTGTCTGGCCATCCCTCTCCTCTCGGACCTCCGTCGTTCCTCCCCCGAAGCGGCAGCTCGCGAGGCCCACCTCCTCCACCTGCTCCGCCCCAGTGGCAAGGCCCGCCACCTCCCCTCCGCCGACACCGCGCTCGGCGCCGTCCATGCCCTCCCCGCCGAGAAGCTCCACAACAACCTACAGGCCCTTCACGCCGCTCAGATCGCTCAGGCCGTGACCGAGGGCGCGGTGCCGTCGGAGGAGCCGCTCATCCTCGCCGGGGATTGCCATGACGTCCTCACCTACCACAAGAAGCCGCGAAAGGCCGTCGGCCACCCTCGCCCCTCCAGGGCTCTCAACAAGGCAGTAGGGACCAACCCCGACCGGGGCACCTCCCTCGCCTTCCGCTACCTCACCCTCCAGACCACGCGGGGCCCGCCCCTCACCGTGGCGGTGACCCCTTTCCTCCCGCTCGAGAGCCTCGCCCCCAAGCTTCGGGCGGCCATCGATCTCAGCGAGGAGCGGCTCGGCCGGAAGGCTGACCTCCTCCTCTACGACGCGGGAGCCTACTCCACCGAGGTCGTCCTGATGCTGAAGGACCGGGTCCCGGCCTTCATCGTACGGGCACCCCAGAACCAGCGGGTCGCTCGTCTCCTGAGCCAGCACCAGGGGCTCCTCTGCTTCGTCGTTCAGGACTTCGCGGTGCGCCTCGTCCTTGACCGATGCGACACCCCGAAGGCCACGGCCACGCTCGTGGCCGTCTCCCGAGACCTCCTGGACGAGGAGCGGATCGAGACCCCCCACACCGAGAAGCGGGTCAAGTGGTTCACCTTCCTTACCACCCTCGCTCGTCAACCGAACGAGAGCGAGAGGGAGTTCGCCCTCCGGGTCGCCCGTCTTTACAAGGAACGCTGGGACGTGGAAACTGGATACCGCGGTCACGAGGAGCTGCGGGGGTTCACCCACGCCCTCCACTACGACGTGAGGATGCTCCAGTACTTCCTGGCCGTGATCCTCTCCAACGTCTGGGCGCTCCAGCGGTGGAGGAGCGGGGAGGCCTGGACGAAGAAGGGGCTGGCGGACTTCCTCTCCTACGTCCTACTCCTGGGTCTGCCCGGAGAGCGGGGCGTAGACGGAGATGAAGTCCAGGTACCCTCGGGGGCCATCCACCCGACGGTGGCGCTTGGCCGAGGCCACCAGGAGACGTAGAGCCACCGCCCAATCGTTCGGACCGTACGCCCCCTCGGTGGAACCCAGGGCCTCGTGCAGGGCTCGGGCCAGAGGGTCTCGGGGTGGGGTGCCGCCTCCCTTGAGCGAACGCTGGACTTCGTGGAGCGCCTCGATCACATCCACGTCCCGAAGTCGGGGCGCCCGTCGGTAGTGGTCATGGATGGTCGCCTCGAGACGGTAGAGAAGGGGCTTCAGCCGCTCGTCAGGGAGGTTGATCTCCACGAGGGAGGCTCACCGAGCCCCCTCAAAACCGTGCCGCTCCTCAGGAACCCTCCCCGACTCGGAGAGACTCAGGGCACCCGCAGGACTATCTACGCAGGCGTCT
>JAKATE010000190.1 GCA_021828085.1 Thermoplasmata archaeon
CATCTCCGCGAGGCCCATGACCAGCTGCGGGAGGTTCCGGATGAGGAAGGCGCTCGTCACGACGTCGAAGGTCCCCGAGCGGAAGGGCAACCTCAGGACGTCCGCCACCCCGAAGGAGACCCGGCCCGGGCCCGTTGTGTCCCCGTCATGGCCCGCGCGACGCAACCTCTCCGCTCTCGCCACCATCCCCCGCGTGAAGTCCGCGGCGACCACCCGGGCCCCGGGGTAGTGGTGGGCGAGCAGGAAGGTCAGGTCGCCCGGGCCGCACCCGAGATCGAGCACCTGCCGGGGCGGGCGGTCGAGCCTGCGGTCCAGCTCCCATAGCGCCCTCGGCCGCCAGACCAGGTCCTGTCCGAAGGTCGCCACGTGGTCGAAGAACGCGTACTGACCGGCGATGTGCGCGAACATCGCGCGCACGTCGCGCTCGAACCCCTCCGTGCCCCGGGTGGGGTGAGGGGAGCCGTCCGAGGCGACGGGGACCGGCTGGGCCATCGGAAACGGCAGGGGACGGACCGCAAAAGGGCACCGCGGGCCCCCCCGGGGGCGGTCGCCTCAGCCCTTGCGTTCCTCGCTCCCTTCCTGGGGTGAAGCGGCGTGGGAGAGCTCCGTCCAGCGGACCCGCTGGTCGTGCCGGGGCACCCCCAGCTGATGGGCCTCGTCGAGCGACTTCCGCGCCTGCGCGAGGTCGCCCCGGGCGATCTCCGCCTCGGCGCGCGCCAGGAGGACCTCGACCAGGTAGCCGGTGTGACCTCCCGTCCGGGCGATCTCCTCCGCGCGGGCGAGGTGGGTCCGGGCCCGGTCGTGGTCGCCCCGCCGGTGGGCGTGGCGTCCGTCCAGGAGGGCGTAGTGCACTTCGAAGCTGGGACCGTTCTCCGGGGGCACGAGCCCGCGCGCCTTCGCGAGCGACCTCTCCGACCGCTCGAGCTCTCCGGTGGTGAGGGCGTGATGGCTCTCTCGGAGGAGCGCTTGGGCGTGGAGAAGATGGGCCCCGCGCTCCTCGCCCCATTGGGTCACGGTGCCCAGCCGCCGGAACCCTTCCTCCGTGCGGCCGCGCAGGAACTCGAGCTCGGCCAGAGGGAGCTCCAGGCGGATCCGGCGCAGGTCGTCCCCTTCCTCCTCGAAGAGACGGAGGGCCCTCTGGAACAGGGCCCGGGCCCGCTCCGCCTCGTCGAGCTCGTGGAGGTAGTACTCGCCGAGCCGGCGACAGGAGTCTCCCAGCAGCCCGTGGTCCGGCAGTCCTTCGGCGTAGTGGAGCGCGCGGCGGGCCCAGGAGAGCCCCTCGTCCAGCTCTCCCATCGCGATCGCCGCCTCCGCGAGAAGGCCGGCCGCCTCGACCGCGCTTGACGAAAGGGAGGTGTCGTGGGGAGCCGGGGCGAGCGCGCGAACGCGTCGCCGCGCCTCCAGGATCCTTCCCTGGTGCATGTGGGTGCGGGCGATCGCGAGCTGGATCACCTCGTGCGGCTCGTTCGGGAGGAACATGGTGAAGGCCTCCATGAGCCGCTCCTCCGACCGTCGGAGCTCTCCCGCCTCGGCCAGCACCTCTCCCAGCCGAAGGAGGACCTCGCGCTCCTGCTCCCGGGGAGCCTTCTGCTCCGGAGGGAGCCGGCGGATGGCCTCGAGCGCACGCTCGAGCGCCTCGCGGGCCTCGCCGATCCTACCGGCGTGGCGGGTGAGCTCGAACAGGCGGCAGTTGTACTCGAAGGAGCGGAGGTCCTGCCCGCCCAGATGGAAGTGGAGGGAGAGCTCCTTCACCCAGAGCTCCTCGCCCTGGGCGTCCGGTCCGAGCACCTCCACGACCTCCGCCAGCCGCCGGTGGAGCCGCCGCTTGCGGGTCTCCGTGAGCGAGGAGAGGACCTCCTCGCGCTGGGCGGCGGTGCGGAAGGCGTAGACCTCGCCCGGCCGCTCCTCCAGGACCTTCGCGCGGACCAGCCGCTCGAGCGACCGGGCCACGGTCTCCTCGTCGGCCTCGGAGACGCGCGCGATGGCCGCGAACGGGAACTCGGTCCCCAGGACGGCGCCGTAGGCGAGGAGCTTCCGGCCGACCTCGTCCGCACGGTCCTGCGTCTCGGAGGTCGGACCGCCGGCGGTGGAGGGCTCGTCCTGCGACCCTTCCTGCCCCGCGCCCCCGCGCGTCCGCGACGCGCGCCCGGACCTCCCTCGTTCCCCCATGGCGAGCCGCTCGAGGAAGAGCGGGTTCCCCTCGCTCTCGGCGTAGAGACGGGTGACCGTGTCCGCCTCCGGCACCGCGCCCGCGTTGAGCCAGCGGAGGTAGTCGCTCACCTCCTCCACGTTCAGGGGACGCAGGGTGTGGGACTCCACGTGGCCCTCCCGCTCCAGGGCTCCCAGCAGGTCCCGGACCTCCGGGGCGAGCGTGTCCAGCGGCGCCGAGGTGAGGATGAGGCCCATCGCGTGCTCCGGGGACTGGCGTGTGAGGTACTGCACGAACTCCAGCGTCGGCCGGTCGGCCAGGTGGATGTCCTCGAGCACCAGCAGCACCGGCTGGCGACGGGAGACGGTCGCGAGCGCCTGGTACAATCGGTCGAAGAGCACGAGCCGGTCCTCCTCCACCCCGCCGGAGGAGCGGTCGATGGTGCCCCAGATCCGGTCCGGCCCGGACTCTTCCTCCGACTTCTCCGAGGGGCTCGGGCCCGCCTCGCGCCAGGCCATGAAGCCCAGCGGAAGGAGCGACGGGGGCGAGGGGCGCTCGGGGACCCAGATCCCGCGCAGCCCGCTCTCCCCGCCATCGCTACCGTGGAGGAGGGCGGGCGTGAGCCCCCGCATGGCCTCCTTCAACGGTTCGAACGGCTGCGGAAGGTCGCGCGGGAGAGCCCTCCCCTCGAGGACGACGCATCCGTCCCGGCGGGCCGCTTCCGTGATGGAGCTGACGAGCGTGCTCTTGCCGACGCCCGCGTCACCGAGGACGAGGACGGAGGTCCCGTTCCCTCCCCGGAGGCTCGCCAGGGCCCGGCGGAGGGCCTCGAGGACCTCCCCCCGTCCGATGAACGGGTGAGCGACCGAGGGGTTCGAGCTGCGGCGAGCGACGGCCACGAAGGCGGGTACGGGATGGGCCGTATAATGGGGGAGGCGACTCAGGCCATAGTAGGGGTCGCCTGGGTGGGTGGACGGGCGGGCGGATAGACGGACGAAGGGGCCTCGGGTCCGCTAGTGCTCAGGACCCGCGCCGCCCCCGTCGCCCGTGGCCGGAAGGCGCTCGTCCGGCTCGGAGGGACCCGGCTCTCCGTCGCCCCCGTCCAGGTGGAGCTTCTCCCGGAGCTCCCGATGGGCCTTGACCAGGGACACCGCGTAGGCGTCGACGTTCAGCCCCTCCGCGCGCTGGAGCTCCAGCGCGGCCCGCTCGGGGTCGCCCCAGGCGTCGTAGAGGAGTGCCAGGCGAAGGTGCATCTCGGATATCTGGGGCGGATACCCCATGTCCTCGGCGAGCCGGAGGGAGCGCTGGAAGGCGGCCTCCGCCTCCCCGAACCGGCCTCGGCGGATGGCCAGGAGGCCGTCGTTCATCGCGATCTGCTGGAGAGCGATAGATC
>JAKATE010000191.1 GCA_021828085.1 Thermoplasmata archaeon
GTACTGGTGGACGTCGCGGGAGATCGAGGCGTTGAGCGTCCCCAGAGGAGGGTTCGCTCCCGAGGCGAGGAGGTGGGCGAGCTCCCCGAGCAATGACCCGCTCGCGTTGGCCTCGAGCATGGCGGCCGCGCTCGTCATCGCCTGGTCGACGATCTCGGAGTCGTGACCCGTGCTCCCAGAGGAATAGAGCACCTCGGAGGAGAGGATGGAGCTCACGAGGAGCAGGATCGCGATGCCGACGACCAGGGCGGCGAAAGCGTAGGGGACGCGGGCGGAACGGCTGCGGCGGAGGGCCCGCTGGCGACGGGGCCCCCTGTAGGCCCGGGCGATCTCCCCGGACGACGGTCTCCGATCCGCCGCGGGAGCCTCCTCGACCTTCGTAGACATCTTGGGGGACCTGAGACCCACGAGAGGGGTCGGGGACGGATGAAGGGCCCCCGCCCTTCTGGTGGATAGTCACCGCCCTCGTGGGGACAAATACGTTCCGAGGCAGGGGAAGCCGCGAAAGGGAGGTATAAATGGTGACAACGGCGTGAAGGACCGCACATGCGCCACTTCCGGCGGGTCCACCGCGGTGTGGCGGGGTTCCTGGAGGAGATCCCCGTCCTCCTCATCGTCGTCATCTCCTTCATCCTCTTCTTCTCCGCGGTGGACGCCAGCCTCACGACCCTCGCGGGAAGGGAGGGTCGGTCCTCGTTCGCGGAGCAGGCCTCCCTCCTCCTGGAGGACCTCCTGGGTTACCGGAACCTGACCTACCAGGGGCAGTACGCGGTCTTTGACGTCTCGCGGGTGGTGAACCTCACCGAGTCGAACGTCAGCTGGGAGTACCATCCCACCTACGGGTTCGAAGTGAACATCACCGACCGGTCCGATTACCCCGTCCATTACGACCGGGTCGTGGCGAGCGGGGTCGTCCCCACAAACCCGAGCGCCCTCCGGCTCGGCCTCTACGCCGCCCAAGCGCCCGTGAGCCTCCGGGTCAGCGACACCGAGGTCCACGACGCGACCATCGAAGTGACGGTCTGGGAGTGAGAAGATGAGGTCGGGGACTGGGAGACATCTTCATCGCCGTGAAGGGGGCCAGCTGGCGCTCTTCGACGCGGTGCTCTTCCTTCCGATCCTCGCGCTCGCCGTCGTCGTCGTGGACATCATCCTGGTCCCGCCGGTCCAGGTCGCCAGCGGTGCCGTTGTGGGGGAGCGGGACGCGCAGCAGTCCCTGGCGACCCTCCTCCGGACCACCCTCTACGAGACCCGGATGCCTCTGGCCTCCGGGGGATGGGTCCTGCTCAACGACCAACCCGTCGCGCTGCTCCTGGCCACGGTCCTGCACGGACTGGGGTGCGGGACGGTGGGGACCTCGAATCTTATGCACGCCGGCTTTGTTGGTGGGGATGTGGAGAGCGCCCTCGTGAACATGACCTCAGGCGCCTGGACCTACGCCGCCATCGCGTCCAACGCGACCGGGTGCGGCTCTCCAGCCCATCTGGACCTGGGTCCCGCGACCCCTTCGACCTCGGACCAGTCCTTTACAGCCTGGGAGAGCCTTCCTCCGATCGGGGGAGGGTACTCGGAGATGACCGTGGAGGTGGTGCTGTGGGGACCATGAGGCGCACGAAGGAGGGCTCCCGGACCGCGCTCGCCTCCGGCGGGCCGCTTCTCGCCCTCCTCGCCCTCGCGGTCGCCCTCCTCATGGCCGTGCCCGCGGACCAACCGCTCGCGACCGGCGTCCCCGGGAGCCTCGGCCCTGGAGCGGCCTCCCATCTCTCCGTCCAGGGTCCGCGCCTCTCCCCGATCTCCTCCGGGACCTGGAGCTTCAACACCTCCGACGCCGCGTCGATCTCCCTCGTCGCCGTCTCCGGCGACCCTGGGTACGTGGCGGCCGCCTCCACCAGCGGCCACGTCTACCTGTTCAACATCTCCTCCGACCAGCCGCTCGGGACCTACAGCCTCCCCGCGGCGCCCACGACGCTCTCGATCTCCGACCGCGGACCGGCCCCGGGAACGAACAGCCTCGTCCTGGCCTCCGTGGGCCCCGAGGTCTACGCGCTCAACCTGACCCAACCCGGGAGCTTCCTGCAGGCGTGGAACTTCACCGACAACCTGGGCTACTGGGGGAAGGGGATCACGAACCAGCAGGTCGAGGCGGTCGCGGTGGACGCCCAGAGCAGCGACGTGGCGGTCCTCACGACGTTCCTGTTGAACGGGATCTCAGGGGTGGCCCTGGCCTACCTCGTACACGGGGTGATGAAGTGGCACTACATCGTCTTCGGCGGGGCCACGCCCGCCGGCATGGGGGTCGCGATGACCCCGGACGGGACGCTCGTCGCCCTCACGGTGAACCTGCAGGGGCGCACGTCGGAGGCCACGATCTTCCCGTACTTCGGCACCCCCGTGCTGAACTTCACCTGGCCCGGCGCCTCCGCGACCGCCGCGGCGACGGCCCTCTCCTCGGACGGCACCCACGTCTTCCTGGGAGGGAACGGGGGCTTCTATGTCGGCAACACGGCCGACGGCCAGAGCTACGGAGGCTCCAACGCGCCCATCTTCTCCGGCGTCGGGCAGATCGTCTCCGCCCCCCCAGGGACCGAGTTCATGGTCGAGACCTCGACCGCGATCTACGCCTTCAACGCCGCCGCGATGGCGGGGAGCGCGAAGGGAGCCTACGCCTCGCCCGTCTGGTCGATGCCCGTCTCCACCCCCGTCCCGCAGATGCTGCTGGCCGGTGACGACCCGGCCTACTTCGCGCTCGTGGGCCAGGGGGCGATCGGCAGCACGCTCAGCTACTACTACACCCCGATGCAGAACCTCTCCGCCCCCGCGCCCCCGTATCGGAAGGTGACGTTCCCCGCGACGGCGCTGGACGTCGCCTACTCCCACGACCTGTCCACGGTCGCGGTGGGGATGCAGCACGTGGCCGGACAGGCGCTCCCCGAGCTCGAGGTCGTGCTCGACGCCGGCGCTCCTCCTCCCCCGGGGTTCGTGGTCTACGTCTATGGGGTCACCTCGACCTCCTTCACCGTCGCCTGGGGACTCCCGGGCACGATCGTTCAGGGCTTCGCTTCCTACACCCTGGAGCTCTACCCTCTCCCTTCGAGCGGCGGGCTCATCTCCGTGAACAGCCCCACCGCGACGACGCAGACCTTCACCGGGCTCAACCCCGGGACCACCTACAACGTCTCGGTCACGTTACGATCCTTCTTCGGCCTCTACCAAGAAGTGGCGGTGGGTAGCGGGACCACGTTCCCGGCGCCCGCCCCACCGGACCCCTTCGTGTGGGTGGAGTACGCCAGCGTGGCGCTCCTGCTCGCAGGCGCCGCGATCGCGGCCTTCCTCCTCCTGCGCTCCCCCGGAGAGACCCCTCCCCCGCCGGAGGCGGAGGACGGCCCGCGGCTCCGCCGTCAGGACCGCGGGTGGGGGGCGCGCGGGCGCCCGAGATCCAGCTCGCGCGGCGGCCGCCGTTCCCGTCGCTCCTCTCGTCTCCCACCGGGGTTCGGTTGAGACCTGAGGGGCGAACGGGGCGCGTGTCCTCGCTAC
>JAKATE010000192.1 GCA_021828085.1 Thermoplasmata archaeon
GAGGAAAGGGTACGTCGGGTCGATCATGGCCCCCGGACCGCGGGGGGCCATGGAGCGGGCGGGGGTTCTTCTCGGTTGCGCCGGAGCGATGAGGGGACTCCCGGCCACCTAAGGATCGGCCCCCGGGGGCCGCCGGGGGTCCGGGGGGACCGGCCCGGCGGCGGGGGCTCGGGGGGCTAGAGGTGGGACCAGGCGATCGAGAACCCGTAGAGGAGCGCGGCGAGGCCGGCCAGGAACGCGACGGCCAGGTAGAAGCCGAGCAGCGCGGTCCACATCCGGGGGTTCTCCGGGGTCTCGGAGGACTTGATCGGCTGGACGTTGGGGAACTTCGCCCCCACCACGAACCAATCCACGAAGAAGGTCGGGATGAAGGTGAGCAGCGCGAGCCCGCCGAAGGCCCCGTACATGAGCAGCGTCTCGAACGGGTCCTGGGTCAGGCCCAGCTGGTAGGCGTGGATCCCGTAGTAGATCACGCCACTGCCCGTGATGACGCCGAGGATCCCCACGAAGTTCGTCGGGAGCTTCAGCCAGACCGCGAGGGCGAAGGAGACGGTGAGGAAGGCGAGCATCAGCAGCGGGTCGAAGAAGAACACGTTGTAGGCCCCCGGGAGGGGGAAGTTCATCTCCCCCCAGATCGCGAGGAGGCCCAGGACCCCGCCGAGGATCCCGATCATCGCCGCGCCGCCGCGCAGCGCCGTGTAGGCCCGCTCCGTGTCCTTGTGCCGGAAGTTGAACCAGACCTGCACCCCCGTGTAGAAGACCGCCACGGCGAGCAGGATCATCAGGTCGACGACCACCGAGAGATTGTCCGCGCCTGCCATGACCGGGCGATTGAGGTGGGGGGGATGATGGTTTCGTCGGACCCGGTTGACCCTGGCCCGCCGGCGGCCCTCCGTGCGGGCGCGAACATAGAAATATCGGGAGGCGTCTCGAACGTTTGGAGAATCCTCGGAAGGGGCGAGACTTCCATGTACTCAGCGTCGGCCGCCCTCTTTCGCATGCCGGGCCACGACCCTGCTCGCTCCCCGGGGCCCTTGGCGGGAGGGGCTTGTCGTTGACGAACGCCCGGATCGGCCCTTGGGCGCGCAAGGGGGTACCCATCGCGCTCGGCTCAGGGATGGGCGGGCTCATCGTCTGGTCGGTCCTCGCCAGCGCGAGCGCCCCACCCTCGGCGCTCCCCTCCCCCAGCCAGTACGTTTCCCCCACGCCGACCCCGTTCTACCAGATGCCGCTCTTCTTCGCGCTGCTCGCGGTGCTCGTGCTCGCCCTCCTGTTGATCTTCCTCGTGGTCCTTCGGCGACGCCGGAAGGACCAGGCGGCGGGCGCACCGGCGAGCTGGTCCGGGCCTACGGGAGGAGAAGGCGCGGGTCCCGAGGGCGGGCCGGAGTCGAGCCTCCTCCCTCCCGAGCGTCCGACGGTCAGCGAGGACGTCCTCGCCACGCCCCCGACCCCCCGTCCCCGTCCCCCTCCCCGCTCTGAGGCCCCGACGCCCGAGCCGGCGCCCAAGACCGAGGCCCCGGAGGAGCCTTCCATCGATGACGTGATGAAGGAGCTCGACCGGCTCGAGGACACCATGAAGAAGACCAAGGGCGCGGCCAAGAAGCCCCCGCCGTGAGCCGTCCTCTCGTGCCGCGGAGCAATCCTTACGACTTCGAGACGCCTGGTCGGGCCGTGTCCGGTCTCACCCCGGCCGAAGAGAAGCTCGTGGCCGAGCTCCGCCGGGCCGTGGATGCCTCCCCCGGTTCGGTGGTGGCCATCCTGGCCGGGCCGGCGCTCTCCATCGCCCTGGGCCGCCTCCGACCCTCGGTGAGCTGTGGCGGATGCTCGGACCCCCTCGCATACGAGGGGATCCCCGTCCGGACGATGCCCGGGCTGGCCGTCCCCTTCCGCCTCCTTCTCGGCTCGTCCCACTCGTGAGAGGGTGGCCGCGTGTTCTCCCTCGTCGGATCGATCATCGCCGCCCTCCTCTGGGTCCTCACGGTCGTCGGGATCCCCGGGCTCTTCGCCCTGATGGTGGTGGAGAGCGTGGGCCTCCCCCCGCTCCCCAGCGAGATCATCCTCCCTTTCGCCGGGTTCCTCCTCGTCGAGGGGACCTACGGCTTCACCTGGCCCATCGTCGTGACGGTGAGCGTCCTCGGAGGGGTGGTCGGGGCGGTGATCGCCTACGAGCTCGGACGCTGGGGAGGGACGTCGCTGCTGCTCCGGTGGGGGCCCCGCGTCGGCGTCGGGCAGAAGGAGATCGACCGCGTCCAGGGGTATTTCGACCACTACGGCCCCATCACGGTGCTCCTCTGCCGCCTGCTCCCGCTCGTCCGGGCCTACATCTCTTACCCGGCAGGGGTCGGGAAGATGGACCGCGCGCGCTTCCTCGGCTACACCTTCGTCGGACAGGTCCCCTTCGTGATCCTCTTGGTCTACCTGGGCACGCTCCTGGGAAAGAACTACGATCTTCTGGTCCCCTACTTCAACATCCTCGACGTCGTGCTCGTCGTAGGGGCCCTGGTGCTCGGGCTGGTGCTCTACCTGCGCTACCGGCGCGAGCGCACCCGCACCCCGACTCCCCCGCCGACGTCGGCGGCGCGGTAGAGGGTCGCCGCGCCCCCGCGGGCCGCCCCGTCAAGGACAGCGAACGGAAGGTCCATCCTGTCGGCCGCGGCATCGGGGCGGCCGAGGCCGAACATGGCAGAGATGAAGGAGCGGCTCAACGAGTTCCATAGCCTGATCCGGCGCCTCGGGCGCGATTATCCCGAGCAGATCCAGGCCTTCCTCACCTTCATGAAGAAGGCCGAGTCGGGCCCGGCGCTCTCGGCGAAGCAAAAGGAGCTCATCAACGTCGGGATCTCGGTGGCGGTGCAGTGTGAGTGGTGCATCGCCTTCCACGTCTCGGAGGCCGCGAACGCCGGGGCCACCCGGGAAGAGATCATGGAGGCCGGGTTCCTCGCCGTGGTGATGCACGGGGGCCCCGGGCTCGCCTATCTGACCCCGCTGGTGCGGGCCGTGGAGGAGTTCACGACCCCCGAGGCGAAGGCTCCGGTGGCCGCCGAGGCGTAGCGGGCTCCCCCGCCTCCTGGTCCGCGTCCTTCGGCCCCTCGGAGAGCGTCCTCGAAAGGGGGCGCCGGGCGGGGGGCTCCGGCACGTCGCCGGGCCGGAGGATCCGGCCGGAGAAGGCCCCCACGGCCTCCCCGTCGTCGAGGAGCAGTTCCCCGCGCAGCCAGTGGAAGTCGGGGAAGATCGCCTCGAACCCCTCGAACGGGGTCCAGCCGAAGGGGCTGTGTAACGCCTTCCCCTGGACCCTCCGGCGCTCCCGGAAGTCCACGGCGAGGAAGTTCGCTTCCCATCCCACCGCGAGTTCCCCCCGGGGCAACCCGAGGAAACGTGCCGGCCGGCGACAGGCGGCGGCGAGGAGCGTTTGGAGCGGCAGGCGGGAGGCGCGCACCTCGGCCAGGAGGAGCGGCAACGAGGTCTCCACGCCGGGCACCCCCGAGGGGGCGAGAGGGAGATCGGAA
>JAKATE010000193.1 GCA_021828085.1 Thermoplasmata archaeon
CCGGTCCCCTCCGAGGAACCGGAGGAGGTCGAGCAGCCCTCCGAGACGGAGCTCATGATCGAGGCCCGACGCGCGATCCTGACCATCCAGGAGGACGTCCAGGACCTGCTCGACGTCGGGGTCGACGTGGACATGGTGCGCGAGCTGGTGCAGCAGGCGCACGCGGCGCTCTCCCGGATGCAGACCCGCGAGTCGCTGCGGCTCCTGCTCGAGGCCCGGCAACTGGTGAACCACCTGGTGCTGGGCTACCAGGTGTCGCAGGAGTTCGCGGCGAAGGGAGGCGCGCCGAGCTGGCCATCACTCGCCCTGAAGCGCGACGTCGAGAGCCAGCTGGGACGGGCGCCGGTGGGCTCCACCGCCTCCGCCACCGCAGCAGCGCCCGCAGTCGCCACCACCATGCCGAGCGCGGCGCCTCGGCCGACGGCACAAGCTCCGCAGCTCTCCCAGCCCACGCGGGAGTCCGCGGCCTCGCTCCTCCCGCTGCTCTCTCGGCTTGTCGGAGTGCTTGGCAAGAAGGAGAGCGCCTCGATCACGGCGAACCTCCCGGCCGCGCTGCTCCAGCGGGCGGCGGCCGTTGCGGGCGCGACCGATCTTCCGGGGATCCAAGCCATGGCGGCTGCACCCGGAGCCGCAGCGACCTCGGAGAGCGAGCGACCTCAGGGCGGTCCGTCGGTGGACGTCGAGCCCTCAGCTCCGGGAACCGCTCCCTCCGCGCCGACCGCGGCCACGGCTCCCATCGCGCAGCGTTCACCCGAACCTCCTCTCGCGGCAGCCTTCCACCCTGCGGCGACCCCGCCGGCACCTGCGGCCCCGGTTCCCGAGGGGCCCCGCACGCCGGTCACCGCCACGTCCACGCCTTCTGATCTCGCGGCGAGACCGGCTCCAACATCGCCCCCCACTCCGGCTCCGCCCGCTGCGGCGGTGGCAGGTTCACGGCCACCCTCTCCTCCGCCGACCGCGGCTGCACCCCCGAAGCCCCCTGCCGCTCCAGCCGTGTTGAGACCCCTTCCCCCTCCGGTGATACCCCCGAGCTCCCCCACATCTCCCCCTCGGACCGCTCCCGGACCAGCTCTCGCTCCCGCCTCCCCAGGTGGAGGCGCACTGACCGCACCTCGCCCTCCACCGACGGCCCCTCCCGCCCGGCCAGTCGGCAGCGTGCCCCCACCCTCGGGCGGGTACGGCACTCCACTTTCAGCCCCACCGAGCCCCCCTCGAACCAGTGTCGGGTCCGCCGGCCTGCCTCCGCGTCCGGCTTCCCCGCCGACAGGATCGCCCACCACGACACCCCCTCCGAGAACGGGGGCCCCACCGCCAGTTCTGGGCCAGACGTACGCGACTCCTACCGCGAGGCCGCCCGCCGCCTCAGGCCAAGCCCCCGGGGCGCCCCCGGCCAGGCCTTCCTCGTGGACACCGTTGCCGCCGGTGCCCAAGGTCCCGACTCCTTCCACTTCGGCCGCCCCGAGGGCTCAGCCCTCACCCCCAGCGCCTTCCCCTACGGCCCAGCCCAACGCGCCCACGAATGCGGAGCCCGCCCCCCCGGTAGGGACGACCCCTGTGACCTCCGCCCCGGCCGCCAAGGCCCCGACACCCGCCGCAGCGCCTCCCTCCAACCAAGCGCCAGGCCCCGGCCCATCTCCCGCACCTGCGGCGCCCCCGACATCGCAGGGCGCACCGCTCACTCCACGCCCCTCAGGGGCCGAGTACTCCGCCTCGACCCCCACGGGCGGCAGGGCGCTTCCCGGCAGCTGGACCGCCCCGTCCGTGTCGAGGATGCCTCCGTCCGGGTCGCCCCCCGTAAGTCACGGACCCAGCGCGCCGACAGCCCCGAACCGCATCGGTGCGCCGGTCGGGCAGGGCCGGATCGGACCAGCCCCCACGGGAGTTCCCCCTCGCCCCGCGCCCTACGCGGGAATCCGCGAGGCGACACGTCCGCTGGGCGCTCCGGTCTCGACACCTTCCCCCACTGCGCCGCCCCCGTCTCCCACGCAAGTGGAGGCCGAGCGCCCGTCGCCCGTCCCTCCGGCTTCACCAGTTGCTGCAGCCTCTGAGGCAGCCGCCAGGGCCCCACCGTCCCCCGATGCCCCTCCTTCGCTTGTTGCACCCCCCGCGGCGACCCCGGAGAAGACCCCCGCGCCCTCCGAGCCCGCGCCCCCGAGCGCACCGAGGTCCACCGACACCACCCCACCCGCCCCTGCGCCCCCGGCCCCTGCCACAAGTTCGGAGCGGCCGGTCTCGGCGCCCGTGGAGGGAACGAGGGCCGAGCGGATCTCACCCAGTCCCCCGTCGCCCCCCGAGCCTGCGACGCTACCTGCGTCTAGCGAGGGGAGCCGAGCGGAGCCTGCCCCCGCTCCGAAGCCGGAGGCGGTGGCTCCCGAGACCTCTGCGGAGACCGCCGCTGCATCGGTCGCTCCTTCAGCCCCTGAGGCCGGGAGCGAACCCCCCCTCGACACCTCTCTTTCCTCCTCCTCCGCCGCCGCCGAAGCGGGGGCCCCGGCGGAAGAGGCTCCCAAGAAGCGCGGCGGACGGCGGAAGAAGGGACCGGGAGCCTCCGGTGGAGGTCGCCGACGGAGAAAGGGACAGGCCGCTGAGGGGACGGCGGGCGACGATCCCTCTTCTGCGAAGTCCTCACCCGCAGACCCGACGACGGAGCCCTCATCCTCCGGCGAACCGACCACGGGAGAGGACTCCCCCGCTCCCCCCGCGGACGATGGAGAGGCCCCGGAGGACCCCGCGGAACCGGGCGCGGAGGAGAGCTCCTCTCCCACGGGCGAAGGCGATGGGAACTAGCGCGGGGGAGGAAGGAGATCGAACATGGTCGTAGGACGTGGACGGCAGGATGGTCGGACCACGACGGGCATCCCCGGGCTCGACCGGATGCTCAAGGGAGGGTATCCGCCGGGCCGACCCTACCTCATCACGGGCCCCAACGGCAGCGGCCGGACGCTCATGGGCCTTCAGTTCTTGATGGAAGGCATCCGGCACGGCGAGCCCGTGCTCCTCGTGGCCGTGGACGAACCTCCGCACGAGATCATGGAGAACGTCCGGGCGTTCGGCTGGGACCTCTCGAAGATCCACACCCTGGACGCAAACCCGGGCCAGCTTGCCTACCGCCGGCTGGGGAGCGTCCAGGAGATCAAGAGCCTGCAGGAGGTCCGCTCGATGCAGGAGCTCGGGGACCAGCGCCGCGCCACCGCGCAGACGGAGGACATCACCATGCAGTCGATCTACCTCCGGCTTCGGCGCCAGCTGGAGACCCTTCCGGTGCGCCGTCTCGTGATCGACTCCATGACCTCCATCCGCCACTTCGCTCTGAGGGCCACCGGGGAGCAGCAGACGGACCGGACGGAGATCCAGTCGCTGCTCCGCTTCCTGGCCGAGAAGGAGGTGACGACGCTCATCACCGCGCTCCCTCCCCCGTCGCACGAGCTGACCCCCGAGCAGGTCATCTGCCGTGGAGAGGTGCTGCTCCGAAAGGAGTGGTCCGGTCCG
>JAKATE010000025.1 GCA_021828085.1 Thermoplasmata archaeon
GGAGATCCGCTGGGGACTGCGGGATTTCGCGCATCGCTTCCACAGGGCCCCCGAAGGTCTCTGGCTACCGGAGACGGCGGTGGACCTCGAATCGCTGGACCTGGCGGCAGAGGCGGGGGTCCGCTTCGTCGTCCTCGCCCCCCACCAGGGGCTGAGGGTCCGCCCGCTCAACGGCAACGCCCCCTGGACGGACGTGAGCGGCGGGCGGATCGACACCGGCGCGGCTTACCTGGTCCGGCTGCGCTCCGGCCGCTCCCTGGCCGTCTTCTTCTACAACGGGTCGCTCTCGCACGACGTCGCCTTCAGCCATTTGCTCGACAATGGGGAGGAGCTCGCCCGTCGGCTCTCCGGCCACCCTCCGGACCGCCCGGACCCCGGTCCCGGGGCCACCCTCGCGAACATCGCCACGGATGGGGAGACCTACGGGCACCACCACCGTCACGGGGACATGGCGCTCTCCTACGCCTTCCATCTCATCGAGACGCGCCACTGGGCCACCCTCACCAACTACGCCCAGTGGCTCTCGCTCCACCCCCCGGACTCCGAGGTGGAGATCGCCGAGAACACCTCCTGGAGCTGCCCGCACGGCGTGGAGCGCTGGCGCTCGGACTGCGGCTGCCGCATCGGTTCCCCCCCGAGCTGGCAGCAGGCCTGGAGGGCACCGTTGCGGCAGAGCCTGGACTGGCTCCGGGACCAGCTCATCGCCCCCTTCGAGAAGCTCGGGGGGGAGCTCTTCCACGACCCCTGGGCGGCGCGCGACAACTACATCGAGGTCCTCCTCGAGCGGTCGCCCGCCGCCCGGGAGGCCTTCCTCACGCGGCACGCCCGCGTCCCTCTCTCTCCCGAGCAGCGGACGCAGGCCCTCCGGCTGCTCGAGCTCCAGCGTCACGCGCTGCTCATGTACACGAGCTGCGGCTGGTTCTTCGACGATATCTCCCGCATGGAGTCGGTCCAGATCCTACGCTACGCGGCGCGGGCGATCCAGCTCGCGGAGGGGCTCTTCGGCCTCTCGCTGGAGGAGGGTTTCCTCGAGAGGCTGAGGCTGGCCCGGAGCAATCTTCCCGAGCAGGGCACGGGGGCGGACGTCTACCGGACCCACGTCCAGCCCGCGCGGGTCGACCTCAACAAGGTGGCGGCCCACTTCGCCATCAGCTCGCTCTTCTCGACCTACGGGGCCTCCAACCGGATCTACTGCTACCAGGTGGAGAAGCAGGACTACCGGCTGCTCGAGCAGGGACGGACCCGCCTTGCCGTGGGGAGGGTCCGGATCACCTCCGAGCTCACCGAGGAGTCCGGCGAGTTCAGCTTCGGAGTGATCCACTTCGGGGACCACAACCTGAGCGCGGGGGTCCGGCCGTACCGCGGCCCGGAGGAGTACCGGGCGTTCGTCGAGGAGGTCGGAGAGGCCTTCTCCCGCGCCGACCTCCCGCAGGTGATCCATCAGGTCGACGAGCATTTCGGAGGGGTGACCTACTCGTTCCGTTCGCTCTTCCGGACCGAGCAGCGCGCCATCCTCGGCCGCCTCATCGAGGAGGCCATGGGGGATACGGAGGAGAGCTTCCGGGGGGTCTATCGCAAGTACACGCCGTTCATGCGCTACCTGCAGGACCTCAACATGCCGCTCCCCCGCGCCTTCCTCTCCGCCGCGGAGTACACGCTCAACTCGGACCTGAGGCGCTGCTTCGGGGGCGAGCGCCCCGACCTGGAGGAGGTCGAGCGGCTCCTCTCGGACCTCCAGCGCTGGCAGCTCAAGGTGGAGTCCGGCGGCCTCGGCCTCATCCCGCAGCTCTTCCTGGAGCGCAGCCTCGAGAACATCTCCCGCAACCCGATGGACCTGCAGAACCTCCAGTACCTCCGTCGCGGCATGGAGCTGCTCCATCGTCTGCCCGTGAGCCTCAACCTTTGGCGCGCCCAGAACCTCTACTTCGAGCTCCTCCAGGAGGTCTACCCCCAGGTCCAGGAGCGCGCCGGGCGGGGGGAGCAGGCGGCCCGGTCCTGGGTCGAGGCGTTCCTCGCCATCGGCCGAGAGCTCTCCATCCGCGTGGACTGAACGATGTCCGCGCGCGCTCCGGGGAGCTCCTACCGCCTCCAACTCAACCGCGGTTTCCCCCTCTCCCGGGCCGCGGAGGAACTCGACTACCTGGCCGCGCTCGGGATCCGGACCCTCTACCTCTCGCCGGTCCTCGAGGCGAGGAGGGGGAGCTCCCACGGCTACGACTCGACCGACCCCACGCGCGTTTGGGAGGACCTGGGACCCCCCGACGCCCTCGAGGGGTTCCACCGCGCAGCCGAGGCCCGCGGGATGACGATCCTCCTGGACGTGGTGACCAATCACATGTTCGCCGGGGTGGAGAACCCGTGGTGGGCCGACGTGCTCCGCCTCGGCCCCTCCTCCCCGTACGCGGAGTACTTCGACCTCCAATGGTTCGGCGGTCCGGATCTCCCCCCGGGGAAGGTCTTCCTCCCTCTCCTGGAGCATCCTCTCGAGGAGAGCCTCGCGGCGGGCGCGTTGAGCGTGGAGGAAGAGGACGGTCACCTCCGGCTCCGGTACCCGGGAGGATGGCTTCCGCTCTCCCCCGCCAGCCTGGGTCAGCTGCGTCCGGCGCCCGGGTCAGGCCGGGTGGCCCCGGCTCCCCTGGACGGGATTCTCGAGGCCCTCTCCCGGAGCCGGGAGGACCCGGGGGAAGCCTCCCGCCACGAGGATCGCCTCCGCGAACTCCTGCTGCAGGACCCCTCGGCCCGCGGGTGGCTCGGGGAGACTCTCCGCGAACTCTCCCTTCCTTCGCAGAGGGCCCGGCTCCTTGCCCTGCTCGAGGAACAGTGCTACCTCCTGGGCTCGTGGGAGGAAGCGCACCGCCGGGTGAACTATCGGCGCTTCTTCCAGGTCAACGACCTCGTCGGCGTCCGCGTCGAGGATCCCCGGGTCTTCCGGGCCACGCACCAGAGGATCCTCTCCTGGCTCCGGGACGGCACCGTCCAGGGAGTGCGCATCGACCACATCGACGGACTGCGCGAGCCCAGGGAGTACCTGGAGAGGCTCGCGCGGGAGGGAGCTCCCGACCCCGGGAAAGGGGACTCTCGCGTCCCCTACGTTCTCGTGGAGAAGATCCTGCTCGGGAAGGAGACCCTTCCGAGGGACTGGCCGGTCCACGGGACCACCGGCTACGACTTCCTCGCGAGCCTGCCGAATGCCCTTGTGGACGGGGACGGCCTGGAGGCGCTCTCGGGGGTCTACGGTCGCTACCTCGGGGAGAGGCTCGACTTCCCCGAGATCGCGCACGAGGAGAAGCGGCGAGCCCTCCGCGAGTTCTTCCCCGCCGCCTTCGAGCGGCTCTTCCTGTCGCTCCATCGGCTCGTGGGACCCTGGCCCGAGCTCTCCCGCCTCGCCCCCGAGGAGCTTCGCCGGCTCTTCGCCGAGCTCGTTGTGAACCTGCACCGCTACCGCACCTATGTCCGGGCCCCCCCGGCCTCTCCCGAGGACCGAGAGACCCTTCTCCGCGCCGCCCGGGAGGCCGCGAGGCGGAACCCTACCCTCCCCCGCGACGCCTTCGAGGAACTGGCCCGTCTGCTCCTCTTGGAATCCTCCCCCGACGAGGCCTCCCGGAACTTCGTGCTCGACCTCCAGCAGTTCACCGGGGGGGTCATGGCCAAAGGGATCGAGGACGCCACACTCTACCGCTACCACCGGCTGCTGGCCTTGAACGAGGTCGGCTCGGACCCCGCCCCCCTCGGCACCGCCCCGGAACGCTTCCACGAGCATCAGCTGCGGACCCTCCGTGCCTTCCCGCTCACGATGACGACCACCTCCACGCACGACACGAAGCGCAGCGAGGATGTCCGGGCCCGGCTGTACGTCCTGACCGAGCTCGCCCCGGAGTGGGAACGGGTCGCGCGCCAGCTCCGGGAACAGTCCGCCCCGCTGCGACCCCCGCTCCTGTCGCCCCCCCACCCCGTGGCGAACCAGGAGTACCACCTCTGGCAGACGCTGATCGGCGCCTGGCCGCTCTCGGAGGACCACGAGGACTTTCCGGAGCGGCTGCAACGCTACCTGGTGAAGATGCTACGGGAAGCCGGGGTCTCCTCCTCCTGGACCCGTCCGAACCTCGAGTACGAGCGCGCCTTCGCCTCCTGGGCCGACCGTCTCGTACGGGGAGCGGAGGGGGCTCCGTTCCGCGCCTCTCTCGGGCCGTTCCTCGAGCGGGTGGCGTACCACGGTGCCTGGAACTCCCTCGCTCAGGTGCTGCTCCGGACCACCGCCCCGGGGGTCCCGGACCTCTACCAGGGCTGCGAACTCTTCGATTTCAGCCTGGTCGACCCGGACAACCGCCGGCCGGTGGACTTCCCCCGGCGGCGCCGGTCCCTGGCCTCCTTCCCTCCCGTGGATGGACCCTTCGAACCGAGCTTCTTCGGTGAGCTCCGGGCAACGTGGCGGGAGGGGCGCATCAAACAGTTCATTCTCCGGCAGTCGCTCCACGCCCGGCTCGCCGATCCCGAGCTCTACACGGAGGGGGAGTATCACCCGCTCGACGCGAGCCCCCGCGCAACCGGAGAGGTGGTGGCATTCCTGCGGACCCGCGCGGAACGGGCGAGTCTCACCGTGGTCCCGCGGCTCACGACGCAATGGGGGGCGCCCGGTGGACGGGCCTTCGAGCTGCGGCCCGGGGTGGAGGCGGTCCTCGAGCTCCCCCCGGACTCCCCCCAGCGCTGGCGGAACCAGCTCACGGGAGAGCGCGTGGAACTTGCTTCCGGGGAACCGAGGCCCCGCCTCGGGGTCTCTTCGTTGCTTCGAGAGCTCCCCGTGGCCCTTCTTGTCGGCGTACGCTGAGCGCGCCGCGGCTCGAGGACCCTTCGAGCCCTTTCATAATCTACCGCCCCGAGGACCCTTCCCAGACCCGATTACCCACTTCCTCCTCCGGGGCGGGCTCGGGTTCCTCCGGCTGCTCCGGCGGAGGGTGCCTTCGCCTGCGATAGCGTTCGATTCCCCGGGGGAGGAGGACGACCGCCAGGCCGATCAGAAGGGCGCTGAGACCGAGGTATCCCCAGGAGTTCGAAGGGACCCGGGAAGCGTTCCCGTCCACCCAGAGCTTGAGGGCCCCGACCCACGGGATCATCCCCCGGGCGACCCCCCAGACCCATCCGGCCTGGACCAGGCAGGAGATGATGCAACCGCCGGACTGGTCGTAGGTTGCCCCGTTCCCGTCGCCGAGCGTGATGTACCCGGACCACGGGGACTCCTGGACGAGTGGGGCGAGGGAGATGCCCACCGTGGCGGACTCCCAGCCGACCCGGAGGAGCTCGATGGTACCGTAGATGGGGGCGTTCGGGTCAGCGGGGCTCACGCAGGCCGGGCCTCGACCCGCCTGTTGGAGCACGTACTGTCCCTGGGGGCCGCACACGAGCGGGGCGAGGCTCGGGGCGGCAAAAGTGTCCGAAGATGGCAGATACTCCAGCCAGAGGATCGCCCGGTGGACCACGGGGGTGGCTCCAGTGTCGCCGTTCGGATAGTAGAGGATGACGTCGCCGTACTCTCCGTAAGAGGTGTAACCGGAGCCCAGGCCCTGGACGTAGGTGACGACTCCGGAGGGGACCGGGACCTTCTGGACGAGGACGATGTCCCCGGCGTTGATGAGCCCCGGAACGTCCTGGGGTCCGTGCTGCATGCTCCCGGACTCCACCACCACCAGCGGGGGCCAGTTCTGCGTGTAGAGGTAGGCTCCAAGCACGACCGCGACGATGATGACCACCGCCATCACCGCCTCGAACCACCCGCTGCGCACCAGCCTGCGGTACAGGGAGGGGGGCCTACGAGCCCGTGGGCCGCGAAGGGCTTCGGGGGGACCGCCTTCCCTTTCGTCCGTTCCCTGCCTGCTCAATCCGGCCTCGCTACGGGGCTGGCGCGGCGGGGCCGGGGGGGCGGCTCTCGTCTCCCCGTACCCGGGACTGGACGACGGCGCGTACGCAGAGCAGGGCGACCACGAAAAGGGGGAGGAGCACCACGTCGGAGGGGAGGGACAGACTCCCGACGCTTCCGAAGTTGACGTGCGACCAGACCCCCAGGGCCTCTCCGCTCCAGAAGACGGCGAAGGTGAACAGAAGACTGGTGGCGACCCACTTGAGGGAAGGGACCTTGATCCGACGGATCCGCTCGTGGAGGGCCACGCCGATGCCTAGGAGGAGGACGGCACCGGCGACGAAGCCGATGAGCGCCTCCCAGCCGAACCCTCCCGCGGTCAGGGCCACCAGCACGATCACCGCCTCGACGGTCTCCACGGCGCCCACCGAGAAGGACCCGACGAACAGCGCGTGGTCGCTCAGGCCCCCCTCCTCGAGCCCCTTCCGGCTCCCGGAAGTGATCCCGCGGCGCTTGCGGGACTCCCGCACATAGGTGCGCAGGGTCGACCGGAGGAGGAAGAACCCGAAACCCCAGAGGAGCAGCGCCGCGACGATGAGGGTGTACTCGAGCGGGAAGCGGGTGATGGCCACCCCGGTTCCGAGGGCGACGAGGCCGACCAGGAGGACTCCGGAGCCCGCGCCCAGGGCCGCCGGGCGCATGGAACGCGCCCCGGCCCCGATGGCGTAGACGATGGCGACCACCTCGGTGAGTTCCAGCACGGTGATCAGAAAGCCGACGAGGAGGGCGCCGGCGGCTGCCCCTCCCAGCGAAAGCATGGCTGAACAGGAAGCGGAATGATTTATCCCTCTTTCATAAACCGGGCAGCCCGGACCGCCCCCCCTCGCCGCGGAACGGGAGGCCCCCCACGCGCACCGGCCAGCTACCTCCCGCGCCTGAGCAACCGGAAGGCTAAAGCCCCCTTCGGAGAACGTTCTCGGTAGGGATGGCGGCCGCGGAGGTTCCGGAGCAGTGACCGTCTCGGACGCGTTCTCCATCAACCTCGACACCACCACCTTCTTCCTGCTCGTCGCGGGTCTCGCCCTCCTCCTGGCGCTCTTCTTCCTCCTCCGTGCCCACACCAGCTCACGACGGGCGGTGGCGGGCTTCCTCGAGGCGACGGCTGTGGACATCGCCTTCCTGGTCTTCGGGCTCTTCCTGGTGCTGTTCTTGGTGGAGGCCTACCCGACGGGCAACCGCCTCGCCTGGGCCCTGGCCCAGGTCGTCCTCACCGGCTACTGGCTCACCTTCTCCATCCCGGTCGTCACGGTGGGGCTCTCCGTGCACTCCCGGACGGGGGGAAGGGTGCGGTGGGGCGGCCCTTCCCTGCTCTTCGCGCTGTTGCTCTTCCTGGGGATCTTCGGCTACTGGTTCCTGGCGAGCTGACCCCGGGGAGGTCGCCCTAGTCCCGCTCGTCGGGCGGGAGCAGGTTCGGGATGCCCTCCTCGATGGGGTAGTGGATGGCGCAGCGGGGGCAGAACAGCTCCCCGTCCAGGATCTCCGTCTTCTCGCGCTTCTTCACCGTGAGGGTGAGGTCCCCCTTGCACATGGGGCAGCAGAGGACCTCCATCAGGTCGTCCTTCACCGTCCCCCCTACTGGACGATCCCGTAGCCGATCAGGCGCCAGGCCGTGAGGCGGCGCGAGACGGCGATGCGGCTCCCCGGGAAGAGCACCACCGGTCGGGTGAGGTGGATCTCCGCCTCGTTCCCCCGGGCGCTGGTGACCTTCCCCTGCACGATAGTGGTGCCGGCCGTGAGCGTGAGGATCTCGCTGGTGTGGATCTTGTCCACCTTGAGCTCCTTCTGGCTCCCCACCACCCGCTCGAGCAGCTTGAACTGCAGGCGCACCCGTTGGGTGACCTTGGGGAGGGTGCCGGGGACGCCGGCGACGCGTCCGCTGAGCCCGTCCGACTTGGCGAGGGAGGGATCGAGGGTGGTCCCGATGGCGGCGAGCCCGCCGGCGTGGAGGGACTTCAACTCGAGCCCCCCGGACATGAGGGAGGTGACTTTGGTGACCAGGCCCTCGGAGACCGCCCCCTCCGCCGTGGCCACTCCCGGGCGGATCTCCACCGGGTCGCCGATCTGGAGCCGCCCCTGGATGAGCGACCCCCCGAGGACCCCACCGGCGAGCTGGGAGGGCCGGGTGCCGGGACGGTTGATGTCGAAGGAGCGGGCCACGTACATCAGCGCCCCCTTCGACTCATCGCGCGGTGGGGTGGGGATGTACTTCTCGATGGCCTCGATCAGGGAGTCGATGTTGGCGTTGTGGTTCGCGGAGACGGGGATGATGGGGGCGTCGGCGGCGGAGGAGCTCTTGAGGAACTCCCGGATGTCCCGGTAGCTTTGGAGGGCCCCCTCGCGGTCCACCAGGTCGATCTTGTTCTGGACGACCACGACGTTCTTCACGCCGATGATCTCGAGCGCCGTGAGGTGCTCGCGGCTCTGGGGCTGCGGGCACTTCTCGTTGGCCGCGATGAGCAGGAGGGCCCCGTTCATGATGGCCGCGCCGGAGAGCATGGTGGCCATGAGCGTCTCATGGCCGGGGGCGTCCACGAAGCTCACCGCGCGGAGGAATTCGGCCTTGGCCCCGCAGCGCGGGCAGACCGGCTGGTTCGTGTAGGCCTCCGCCCCCTCATGGTTGGGGCAGCGGTAGAACGCCGCGTCGGCGTAGCCCAGCTTGATGGAGATGCCGCGCTTGACCTCTTCGGAGTGGCGGTCGGTCCAGTCCCCGGTCAGCGCGTGGGTGAGGGTGGTCTTCCCGTGGTCCACATGTCCCACGAGACCGATGTTGACGACCGGTTGCTCCGGGACCTTCATTGCGCCGGCGTCGCCAGCAGCTCCGCCAGCGCTGTGGGTCCGCGGTTGACGACCTTGAGGGAGATCTGCACGGTCTCCTCGCTGATCGTGTTGCCCCGGAAGGAACGGCGGTCCCGCGTCCCGTGGTGCTCGGGGTGGAAGCCGAAACCCTCCCCCACCAGCAGCCGGACCTGGCGGGCGCCGGGAAGGTCCGCCCGGAGCGGGAAGCCGCTCTTGTCCGTGGCTCCCGTGATGGCGAGGGTGTAGCCCCCAAGCCCGACCAGTTCCCCTCCCACCGAGTCCCCGAGCCTCTTCCCCAGGAAACCCGCGGCCTGGGGGTCGCCCAGGGTCTTGGCGTAGGACTTCGGTCCGTCGGAGACCACCAGTTTGAACTCGACCATGGAGAGTCCTTCCTGAGAGGAAAAATGTCGAGCGGCCTATCCGTTAAAAAGCCTTCCCGCCTTTCTCAGCGTCATAGGGGGACCTGACACACCTGTGCTGAGCCTGGAGGCCCTCCCCGCGCTCGAGGCCGTGGTCCTCATGGTGGCCCTCGGGGTCGCCTCCTACTTGGACTGGAGGGTCCGGGAGGTCCCCGACGGCCTGTGGATCCTCTTGACCCTCGTGGGGGCGATCCTCCTCGAGCTCGGTTCCTGGGGTGAGTCCCCGCTGGTGCTCAGCCTGAACCTCATCGCCGTCCTGTTCGTGCTCGAGCACTTCCTGCCCTGGGAGGACACTCTCGGTGACCATTCCTGGGCGATCCTCGGCGTCGAGGTCGCCATTTACGCCGCGGTCCTCGGGAGCTCGGCGTACGCCTATCTGGTGCTCCTCCCGGGGGTCTTCCTTCCCTTCTACGAGATCGTCGGTATGGTGGTGCTCGCCCGGGTCCTCTTCGAGGTCGGGGCGCTCTACGGGGGCGCCGACGCGAAGGCGCTCATGGCCGCGGCCGTCGTCCTTCCGGTCCTCTCGAGCCCTTTCCTCGTGGGCTATCCGCTCCCGGCCCAGGGGTCGGTACTGGCCCTACTACCGTTCGCTTTCACGATGCTCATCAACGGCGGCATCCTTACCCTCGTCGTCCCTCTCGTGCTCCTCGTCGTCAACCTGCGGCGGGGAGAACGGAGCTTCCCCCGCATCCTCCACATGGTGCGGATCCCGACCGAGGAGCTCCCCCGCCGGTTCGTCTGGCTGCGAGACCCTCCGCTGGAGTCGGCGAGCCGGGACGACTCCACGGAGGAGGACCAGGCTCTCCGGATCCGCCAGGCCGAGAAGCTCCGAGCCATGGGGGTCGAGAGGGTCTGGGTCACCCCGCAGCTGCCCTTCCTCATCTCCCTCACGGCCGGCGCCCTGGTCGGGCTCCTGATGGGGAACCTGCTCATCTGGGTGCTTGCCATCGGGTGAATCCCTGGACCTGGGATCGGGGCCCTGGGGGGTGCTAGGAGACTTGTCGGACCTCTCCGCGCCGGCTCCTGGCCGGCGGAGGCAGGCAAACCCTTTACCAACCCCCAGACTCTAGTCCGAGGATGCCCGCCCCGCGTAGCGGACCGACCAAAGCCCGGCGGACCATCCGTGTCCTCATCGCCAAGCCCGGGCTCGACGGCCACGACAGGGGAGCCAAGGTCGTGGCCCGGGCCCTCCGCGACGCCGGGATGGAGGTCATCTACGTGGGGCTCCGCCAGACCCCCGAGGACATCGTCCAGGCTGCGGTGGAGGAGGACGTGGACCTCATCGGGCTCTCGATCCTCTCGGGGGCCCACATGGTGCTCTTCCCCCAGGTGCTCCGCCTGCTGAAGGAGCACAAGGCCTCCGACGTCCAGGTTTTTGCCGGCGGGATCATCCCGGACGACGACGCCCGGAAGCTCAAGCGGTTGGGCGTGCGGGCGATCTTCGGACCGGGGACCAGCTTGGAATCGATCGTCCAGACCGCGCGGGAGCTGGCCGAGAAACGCGCCCGATGACCTCCCGCCCAAGCCCGCGCCCGGCGCGCGATCTCCCTCGGACCGGTCCGGAGCGGGAGCTCTCCGCCGCGGCCCAGAGCGTGGTGGCAGGGGATCGGAGGGCACTCGGCCGGATCATCTCGGAGGTGGAACGGGGGGATCCCTCTGCCCGGGCGGTCGTTCAGGAACTCTACCCGCGGACCGGCACGGCCGCGGTCGTAGGCCTGAGCGGACCCCTCGGGGTCGGAAAAAGCTCGTTGGTGAACCGGCTGCTCCAACTGCTCTCCGGGCGAGGAAAGCGGGTGGGGGTGATCGCGGTGGACCCTTCGAGCCCCTTCAGCGGGGGTGCCGTGCTCGGGGACCGGGTTCGCATCGAGCGCGACCCCTCGGAGGCCGGGGTCTTCTTTCGCTCGATGGCCAGCCGGGGGCATCCCGGAGGCCTCTCCCAGAGCACCCGGGAGACCATCCGCCTCCTCGAGGCCTTTGGCATGGACACCGTCCTCGTGGAGACCGTAGGGAGCGGGCAGGTGGACGTGGAGGTCCACAACATTGCGAGCACTCGCCTGGTGGTGCTCGTCCCGCACTTGGGCGACGAGGTCCAGACGCTCAAGGCCGGCCTCTTCGAGATCGCGGATGTCTTTGTGGTGAACAAGTGTGACCTCCCGGGGGCCGACCGCGCCGCCCGGGACCTCTCCGAGCTCGCCCAAATGAGCCCGGAACGGGACGGCTGGAGGCCCCGGGTCGTCCAGACCTCGACTCTGGCGCCGACAGGGATCGAAGAGCTCTGGCAAGCCGTGGAGGACCATGAGCGGACCCTCCGGGAGAGTGGGGGCCTCGCGGCCCTCCGACGGAACCGCGCCCGCGAGGAGCTCCGCTCGCTCCTGCTGGCGGGGCTGCAGTCCCGGCTGGCCGAAGCTCTCGCTTCCTCGAAGGAGTGGGAGGCTCTGGTGGAGGAGGTGGGGGAGGGTCGCCTGGACCCGTATGCCGCGTCGGAGCGGGCGTACGACCTGGTACGCCCTCGTCTCTGAGCCACTCTCCCAGGTGAACGGGCCCATGGTGTTCCTTCCCTGGTACTCGGCGGTGCTCCTCATCGCAGCGGGATTCGCTACGTACTTCGTCTTCGGCTCGTTCCTTGCCGGAGCCGGTTACCAACCCGCACCGGACCGGGTGATCCGGCGGATGCTGGGCTTCGCTCGAGTGACCGCGGCCGACCGTGTCTACGACCTGGGCGCGGGAACGGGGGGTCTCCTGTTCCGGGCGGTGGAGGAGCACGGCGCCACCGGGGTCGGGGTGGAGGTGGAGCCGTTGCGCTACCTCTACCTCTGCTATCGTCGGCGTAGGAGTCGGGCCCGTTCCCGGGTGCATATCCTCCGCCAGAACCTTTTTGACGTGGACCTTTCGTCGGCCAGCGTGATCCTGGCCTTTCTCTGGCCCGGGGCCATGCGACGGCTCCGGCAGAAGTTCTCTGCGGAGCTGCGCCCCGGGACCCGGATCGTGAGCTACTATCACCAGATCGCGGGGTGGGTGCCCGTTGAGAAGGACGAGCATCTCCGCGTGTACTACTACACTATTCCCCCGACGCTCGACGCCCCATCTCTCCAACCTTCCGGGGTCCACCCGGCGCCCACGTCTCGAGACCCCGCCCCAGCCGCGCTCTCCTCGAAGCCGTGAACGAAACTTCGTACTGGAAACCCTTCAGAGGGAATCCCGAACTCCTCCGAGAGTTGAGCGCGCGTCATCGGGAGGCACTCGAACCCGCCTATCCTTCTTGTGGTAAAAGTCAGGCGATTTCACTCGCGCAGCAGGTCCGCTCGGGACCCCTTCGTGCCACTCTCTGGGCGAGGGAGAACAACCACGCCCTCACATACATCCACACCAAAGGGGACGAGCTCCGGGTCTACGGAGCATGGCTGGCTGAACCCGGAGCGGGGGCGCTCGCTGCTCTCTTACGCGACGCGGCTCGGGAACTCGAGACTCCGGTGGCCCTGGTCACGGACATGCTACCGCAGCTGACCGATGAGGAGCAGAACCGGCTGTTCCCCAGGCTAGGGTACTGGCATCGCTGGAAGGTCCTGATGCGCCGGGAGAACACCGAGTCGGAGCAATCCCGGGCGAGCTTCCCTCAACTCCGCCGGATCCGACCGGGCGATTTGCCAGGGATTGTCGAAGTCTATGTCCACGCTTACGCGCGGAGGCCCGGCGAGTTCTGGACGAGCGGGGACCCCGACGACTGGGAGACCGCGAGAGCGGACGTGATGAGCCACCTGGAGGGGAACCAGTGGTCACCGGGCTTCCTACCACAGGGATCCTTCGTCTGGGAGGAGAACGGGCGGATCGTAGGGGCGATCCTGGCGGAAGCGAGCCGCCACAAAGTGCCCTACCTGATGGACCTCATAGTGCACCCCGACCATCATCGAAGAGGAATTGGCCGTGCCCTTATGGAAGCCTCAGTGGCGACCATTTCCTCGGAGGGACACGCGGCGGTAGAGCTCGCGGCGATCCGATCCGGCGCGCCGTACCGTCTCTACCAGAAGTTAGGGTTCGAAGAGGTGTACACCCCGCGAGGTCGACTGGATGGCCAGTGGGTTCTCGGAGTATCACCGTACTGACCTAAGGGCTTGTCTTTCACGCAGGGGATTACCGGGACCAGAATTCCACCCTCCTTGCCACACTCTCCTTGCACAGGCCCGACCCACACTCGATGTCCCTCCGCGCAGTGCTCGATGGTCAACCTCTCTTCGAGTAGCGGAAGGTCACCGATTTGTCAAACGACAGCGCCATCGGCGCTTCAGTCCTGGGGACCTGGTGACACCTTGGGAGAGAGGTGTGACCAATAGCGCACCAATCTCCCCGCTTCATTCGGTCGAACACGGCCCGCGTGCGTGAGCTGGGTCCGTTCAGGAACCGGACGCCTAACACAGGATATCAACTGGCTCTAAGGTTGGGGATCAGAGGTAGGTCGACTGGCCCACGACGGTGGGTTCTGCGTGAGAGGTCACTTTGAGGTAATCACCCGAGCCGGCCACATGGAGTGGTGGATACGCGAGGAAAGCCAAGGTCAGGGCGGGGGTAACAGTCACTGTCGAGTTATCCCACCCGTTCCCAGTCCAAACGTTGACAATCGTCCCCTGTGAGTTGGAGAGAAAGGCAAGCCAACCCCCGGTGACGGAGCAGCTCACGGCCCCATGAGGGCAGCCTCCCGTCCCCCCCGGCACGAATGCGCCCCCAGAGGTGACTAAGGCTAGACCGAAGTAAGCTGTCGTGAGGGTCTGCGATGGGTCCAGGGAGAAATTCGCCCAAGAGGCTCCTCCCGGAAGCAGGGTGTCGCTCCCTTGGAGGGTCATCTCAAGAGAAACCGGCCTAGGCCCGGTCGCTCCGGATCCGAGATTGGCCACTAGAACGTAGAGTACCGCCGCCAAGACGACAGTAATGGCCACTAGGAGGATTGTCGCAATCATCGGGCTGACAGCACGCTTCGCCAACTTAGGCTTCATACCGATATCCAGAAAATTCGTCTGAAACAAGAGAAAGGGTTGGAGGGCGACTACCAAACGCTCCGCGTTTGATTTCGCCCTCGTGGTTTAGCTCGCTCGATGTTACATCGTGGTCGAACCGGAAACCGCCGAACTGGTGGTTCCGAACGACGAGAGCGTGGAGCCGGTGCCCGCTAACTGGCTCGCTGAGACGATCACGATTGAGTACGCGCTGGTCACAGTGACCGGAGAGGTCCCGCTCGACCACGCCGAGCCTGTGAAGGTGGCCGCAACGTTCCCAGTCGATGTTTCCAAGATCGCATACCAGGCCCATCCGGTCCCCGCCGCAAGGCAGACCGACGCGGCATCTGTGACACCACAAGCCGTAGGCACCGCAGCAACAGTGCCGACTGCGCTTCCTGATGCGTTCGTAATCTTCAGACCGAACAGGCTCGTGGTGAGCCCGCTAGTGGCCGAAAGCGAGAATGTGTCGTAGTAGCTGGTCTTTCCACTGACCGTGGTTTGGGATGGCGTACCCTGGCCGAGCCCGAGATCGTAGGGCTTGCTACCGGTGCTTCCCAATCCTGAGATCAAGATGTACAACACGGCGGCAAGGACCACCGTGATGGCCACCAGCAGGATCGTGGCGATGATCGGCGATACGGCGCGGCGCTTGTTACGGCGCCATCGTGGCTTGGGCATCATTTTTGCTCTCACTTTCTCCTTCGAGGATCTTCTCCCCGCAAAGGAGACAACTTCCCGGTTCGGATATAAGAACCTTGGCGCCGACTAATCGTCAATCAACGATGTAAATTTCGACAGTTTATCTGCCGTGAACGACTGCAGAGTTCCCGTCAGGGAGGTCCCTCCTTCGATGCTCACTAATACGTATAGTATAGTGCGCCCAGCGTGCGGGGCCGTGGTACCCCTGTTTGCAAAGCACATCCCGCGACACGGAGGCTCCCAGACCGCGACACTCCTGGAAGGCTCCAGGAAAGGACCCGGTAAGCGATCCTGCCGACACCTCTATCCCCGTTCGGAAACCTGAGGGAACCCAGAGACCGACCCCCATGGATTGACCTCAAGAAGGACCCCAGAAGACTTTGGTGCCCATCGTTCCTTTCCCGAATGCGAAGTCCCGCCAAAGCGAACTCGGTCGCGACAGTAGCCACCCCCTCCCGAAGTCCTTCGCCCCTTCGACGGACGGCGTACTCTCTGCGGGGACGGAGACGGACGTTTCGCCGCCTGCTTGGTGTTGCCCCACCACCGGAGGTCCGGCTCGTGAAGGGCCTCCGCTAGGTCCGGAAGGCAAATCCTCTTCTTCCTGGGTCCCTGCAGGGGGACCATGGCCGTCGTGAGGAAAGCCCATGCGCGATGGGAAGGGGACCTGCTCAGCGGAAAGGGGGTCGTCGGGTTCGAATCGGGATCTCTCCCAGAGGTGCCGGTGACCTGGGAGGCCCGCTCCCGGACCCCCGGAGGGAAGACGAGCCCAGAAGAGTTGCTCGCTGCCGCGCACGCCACCTGCTTCGCCATGGCCCTCTCCAACGGGCTTGCCAAGGCGAGCATGCCCTCCGAACACATGACCGTGAAGGCGGCCTGCACCTTCGACAAGGTCGGAGACGGGTTCAAGGTGACCGGGATGGATCTCGAAGTGACCGCCAAGATCGCCCACGCGGACCGGGCCCGGTTCGAGGAACTCGCCCGGACCGTCGGCGAGAAGGGCTGCCCGATCTCCCAAGCTCTCCAGGGGAACGTCCCGATCAAGGTCACGGCGAAGCTCGAACCCTGAGGACCTCGTAAACCCCCCACCCACCCGGATAGGCGCCGGCACCGCCCGCGACGGCCCCCGGCCCCCTTCCGAGTTCCCGGGATTAGCTTACCCCTCGCCTAGCGCCCAAGGTATCGCCGAGAAGCAGGCTCAACGGGACCTTACCCCGAGCTTCGACGCGAACCATCGGACCTGTGAGCCCTATCCCACGGTCAGGGCGGCTTTGGGAATCCTCTTTAACCCGCGCTCAGGTCGGCTCGGGGTCGAGGGTGGTGCTCAGGGAGAGGTTCGAGGATGGGAAACGACACGCCCAAGCCACCCACCGGCCCTTGGAAGCCTCCGGTCGACCCGCCCAGTCCGCCGCCCCATCTGGTCTCCTTAGAGCAGGAGCTACGTCAGGAGCTCGAGGGACGCTTCCTCCGGGTCCGGGACATCGAGGCGCAGGTGCCTGCGCGGACGTCTCCCCGGGCACGGCCGGGCCGTGGGCCTGCTCCCGCGCAATCCTCTCTGCAGGCCTGGCGGCGGGAGCTCGAGGAAGCCTACCGGGCGCTCCTCGATACCACCACGGAGCTCGGAGAGCTCCGCCGCCGTCTCCTGAGGGAGCGCGCCGGCGAGGGCTGACGACCTCCGGCCCCCGGGCCAACCCTTTTGAGCGAGAGCCAACGAAACCTAAGGTCACTGATGGAAGCCCCGACGATCCAGTCCGCGCGACAATACCGGGGGGACCTCCTCGAACCCCTCGTCCTCCTCCGACGGGCTCTCCATGAACGCGGGGAGAACCTACCGCCGGACTGGCCGGAGCAGGCCGAGGGGGAGCTTCGATCGGGGAAGCTCCTCGGATGGGTGGTAGCCCAGGGGAACTTGCCCCCCAAGGGCCTTGCTCTCCTTGCCCTGCGGAGTCATCGCGGGTTCGGTCAGATGCACCTCTGGGAGGGGGTCGACCCGAAGGACGGGGCCGTGGGTCTTGCGAGGACCCTCCTGGGCTCCCTCCCCAGCACCGTCCGACGTATCGACCTCTCCTTGTCCGCGGAGGACCCTGCCCTCGAGGGGTCCGTGGTCGGCCTCCTCCAGCCGGCGGGGCTCGATCTCGAACTCGTCACCCGACTCTCCATGAGCCTCAGTCTCGATGTCCAGAACCCCCCTGCCGGCCTCCCTGTGCCCCCCGGCTACCGTTTCGTCCCGGCCCTCGCCCTCGCCGTCCCGCTGCTCGCCCAGGTGGATTTCCGGGCCTTCGAGGGGGGCCCGGACGCCGGGCTGGTCGCGGAGACCCCGGAGGACAACCAGCGGCTCCTGGAAGGACTGCTCCGGGGAGACCTCGGCGCCCCCCTCCGCGAAGGTTCTCCCGCCCTGCTCCAGGACCAGGACGAGAGCCATGCCCACCTCGTCGGTTTCGTGCTCGCCCTCGAGGAGAGCCCCCACCGGGCGCTCATCGCGGATGTGGCCGTCCTTCCCGATCACCGGCGACGCGGGCTCGGCCAAGCGCTGCTTGCGCGCTCCCTTCGCGGGCTGGTCGCCCTGGGCTTCTCCCAGGTCACCCTCTGGGTTACCAGA
>JAKATE010000026.1 GCA_021828085.1 Thermoplasmata archaeon
ATCTATCGGGGTTGAGCCGGAGCGCCTCGTCGAACGCGTCCAGCGCCTCGGAAGGCCGGCCGAGGGCGGTGAGGGCCTCTCCCCGGCGCACCAGCCAGGGGACCTCGTGGGGTCGCTCGCTGAGCGCCCGGTCGATCGCCTCGAGAGCCGGCTCGGGCCGGGAGAGGCGAAGGAGCGCCTCGCCCAGGAGACCCTCGGCCAGGGCATCGTTGGGAACCTCGGAGACCAGCCTCCTCAGCTGCCGCTCGGCCGGAAGGGGCCGGCCCAGGCGGAGCAAGAGCTCGGAGAAGGAACGCAACAGCGCCGGATCGTTCCGGTCGAAGGCGAGCAGGCCGGCGATCACCTCGAGCGCCTCCCCGTCGCGGTCCTGCCGGAGGAGCTCCTGGGCGAGCCGGACCCCCTCGCCCGGGATGGAAAGGTCCTGCCCGTGCAGCCGTCCGAGCGCCTCGCGCCTCGAATCCAAGAGGTCGGAACGGTTCGGCTCGAGCTCGAGCGCGCGCTGGAGCGCCTCGTAGGCGAGGGGGTAGTCCTCGTGCTCGGTGGCGGCGCGCGCCAGCTCGACCCAGGCCCCAGCGGACTCCCCGTCGATCTCGTGGGAGTGGGCCAGGGCCTGGCCCTGCTCCCTCCAGATTTCGCTGTCGAGCGGAAGGATCCGGTGGGCCTGCCGGAGGGACTCGTAGGCCTTCGCGGGATCCCCTTCGCGCAGCTGGAGCTTCCCCAGCTCATAGAGGAGGTCCGGCGAGCGGGGATGCGAGCGGAGGGCGGTCTCGAGCACCCTTCGCGCCTCCTCGGGGGCCCCGCGCGAGGAGAGGAGGGCGGCCCAGCGCATCGCGCTCGGCGCGTGACCGGGATCGAGGGTGAGCGCCCGACGGTAGGCGGTCTCGGCCTGGGAGCGGAGGCCCTGGCGCTCGCGGGTCCGGCCGAGCTCGTGCCAGGCCTCCACGTTCCGCGGCTCGAGCTCGCTGGCCCGGGCGTAGGCGCCTTCCGCGACCTTCCAGCTCTGGCGGCGCACCGCGAGGGCGCCGTTGAGCATCTGCCCGGGGGCGAAGTTCGGGGCGAGGCGGATCGCCCGCTGCACCGCGGGGAGGGCCCGCTCGTCCTCCCCCAGCCGGGTCAGGACCTCCCCGAGGGCCAGCCAACCGTCCCGGTCATCCGGGTGCTCCTCGAGATACCGCTGCCAGGCCCGTTCGGCCTGCCTCGGGCTTCCCGCCCGACCTAAGGAGAGCGCGTGGATCCTCTCCACGTCCACCGGAGGGGCGACCCCCAGCGAATGGATGAGCTCGGCTGCGTCGGCGGCCTCGGCGTAGGCCCCGCTCAGATAGGCGGCCCGGGCCCGACCGGCCCAAAGCTGGGCATCGTCGGGATGCGCCCCCAGGAGGCGGCGGGAGAGCGCGAGCGCGGCGCGGGGCTCCTGTTGCACCCACCGGGTCTCCAGCGCGGCCCGGGCCATCCCTTCGTCCTGCGGATACCGCTGGACCCCTTCCGCGGCGAGCGTCGCCGCCTCCCTCTCCCGGCCGGAGCTGAGGAGCTCGCGCACCTGGGAGGCGAGCTCGTCGGCGCGCGGGGGGGGGCTACGGCCTTCCGGGGCGTGGCCCACTTCCGGGGCCCCGGGGGCTTCGGGAGGGCTCATGGTCTCCTTCTGGGAGAGGCCTCCCCCTTTTAAGACAGTCGAGGCCCCGCCCGACCGAGCCTCTCCTGCAGGACCAGCTCGAGCAGGCTCACGGGCATCTCGTCCTGGCTCACCTTCGCCGCCTGGCCAGGCCCTTGCGGGTCCACGTTCACCAGCCCCTCGCGCTCCAGGGCCTTGACCGTCCGCCAGAACGTGACGCGGCTCTGGGCCTGGGTGCCGAACTCCTCGGCCACCGTTGCGTAGGTGCTCCGGACCCGGTCGAGCCCCACCCAGGAGCCCGGCGACTTGAGGGTGCGAGCGAGCGCGAGGAGCACGAGCAGCGCATGGGGGGAGAGCCCCTCCAGCTTCCCCTCCGTGAAAGTCGGATAGAGCGAGGCCTTCGCCCAGCGCACGTCCTCGGCACCGATCTCCGAACCCCCGCGCTGCTCGGCCCGCCGTGCCGCCCCTTCGAGGAGCTCCAGGGCCAGTCGGGCGTCCGACTGGGGTGCGGCCACCCGAGCGATCTGCGTCGCGACGTCCGGGGAGAGCGAGCCCGGGCGGAGCGCAGCTTCCCCCCGCGCGAGCAGGATGTCCGTGAGCGCCTCGAGCGAGTAGGGAGGGAGGTGCAGCCGGTGCGTGACGCCGAAACCGCTCCTCGTCGCAGGGTCGAGCAGCGGGAGGACATCCTGGGGAGCGATCAGGAGCAGGCTCAGCCGGCCCAGGCCCACCTCGGGACCCCGGGTCAAGAGGTAGACCAGGCGGGTCCCCTGCCGGAAGAGCGAGGTCACCTCGTCAAGGATGACGAGCAGGTTCCCTTCCACCCGGCGGAGCCCCGCCTCGAGCGTGTCCACCATCTCCGGGAGGGAGTAGCCCCGGTCCGGCAGGGGGTAGCCCACGCCCTTCAGCAGTTCGAGGAGCACGGTCCGGTCGCTGTTGCGCCGCCAGCAGTTCACGTAGAGGGTCCGGTAGTTCCCGTACCTCGCGCTGGCGAGCTCCCGCTGGAGCTTCTGGGCCATGACGGTCTTCCCGCTCCCGATCCCGCCGGTGAGCAGCTGCGACCAGCCCCGCTTCCCCGTGGCGGCCTGGGCGAACCTGTCGCGCAGGAGCTTGAGCTCGGCCTCCCGGTGCGGGAGGGACTCCGGCACGTAGCTCGCCTCGAGGGCCTCCTCCCGCAGGACGATCCGGTCGGTCAACGCTCCCTCCAACGCTCTTGGAGGACGGTGAGCGCGGCCTCCTCCACCTCGGGGAGGGAGAGGGAGGCGTCCAGGCGCAGCAGCTCGCGGGGAGAGGCGCGGGCGAGGCGGCGGTACTCCCGGGAGACCCGCTCGAGCGTCCGGCGGTTCTCCCACGGCGTCCTCCGGGCCGAGCGCTCGGCCAGCCGCCGAAGGGCCAGCGGTACGGGGAGGTCGAGCCAGAGCGCGAACGCCGGGCGGGCCGCGAGGGCCCCGAGCGTGGCGACGAGCGCCCGCCGGTCGGCCGGGGCGAGGCCCGGCCCCTGGAAAGCGAGGGTGGAGAAGATTGAGCGGTCGGAGAGGACGAGCCGTCCTTCCTCGACCTCGCGCTCGATCCTCCCGCGGGCGAGCGCATGGTCGAGGGCGAAGGCGCTGGCCGCGAGCCCCGTCTCCCCCCGCGCGCTGGCCCGGGAGGCCAGGGAGACGAGCCAGGGGTCCCGCGGCTGGTGCCAGGGGACGATCGGGACGCCCTCCCGACGCAGTCGACGGGCGAGACGTGGGAGGAGCGTGGTCTTCCCGGCGCCATCGATGCCTTCGAGGGCCACGAAGAGCCCCTTCCTCCCCCGCCCCATCCCTACCCTGCGGGCCTTGCTGCGGGGAAGTGAAAGGGTTCCGGGCGGCGGAGGTCGAGGCCGTAGAGTTTCTGCGGCCCTTCGACGAAGGGGATGGAGAGCGAGCGGACGAGCCCCTCGCGCTCCCCTTCCGTGGAGGCGGCCCGCCAGAGCTCCCGCACGCGCTTCGGCACGGTCTCGAGCGACATCACCGCCCCGGGACGCGCGGGGTCGTCGAGGTAGTCGGTCTCGAGGAACCAGGGGCCCGGGTCGGCGAGGGCCTCGCGGAGGACCTCCTTCCGGGCGAGGAACGACGGGGTGATCCCGAAGCGCTCCGTGGGCGGGCGGTATGGTCGCGCGTAGTGCTTGACGAGATGGTCCGGTGAGATCCCCTCCTGTCCGGCCATGCCCCCCAGCCTCCGGTAGCCCTCGGGCAGGAGCTCCTCCGTATGAAGCACGAGGGGGCATCCGAGGTCCCGGGCCATCCCGATCGCCGCGCGGAGGATGCGCTCCAGCGCCTCGGAGGTCCTCGCGTCGACGGGGAAGTGCGCGCTCCCCACCTCCCCGAGGGCCACCGCCCGCTCGTCCTCGACGTAGCTGGCGGCGAGCGACATCGCCTCGAGCTGAAGGGCCTCGGCACGCAGGATCCCGAGCGTCTCCGCCTGGCGGAGCAGGTCGACCGGGTACGGGGCGACCACGGGGTGGGCCCGGACGCCGCATTCGCGCTCCACCCGGCGGGCGAGCTCCACCGTGAGGTCGAACTGCTCCCGGTACCCCTCGCGGGTGGTGGGCGGGCCGGGGCCATAGTCCTGGGTGGCGAGGAAGAGGTCCGTCCCGCCGGCAGCGGCGAAGCGCCGGACGGACTCGAGCCCGGCCGGCCCGGGCCGGAGATGCATGTGATGGTCGACGATGGGGAGGGGGAAGGGGACGCTCGCCGGCTCCATCCGAGGAGGGCGCGCCCTAACGGAGGAGCCCGGCCCCCTGGAGCTCCTGGGTGATCTTCTGGACCGCGACCTCGACGTCGGAGGGCTTGCGCGCGCCGGTGCAGACGAGCTTGCCGCTCCCGAAGAGGAGCACCACCACGCGGGGGTCCTCGATCCGGCAGACGAGTCCCGGGAACTGCTCGGGCTCGTACTCGACGCGCTCGAGGCCGAGGGTGACGGCGATGGCGTTGAGATTGATCTCGCTCTCGAGGTCGGAGGAGGCGACGATGTTCTGGACCTCGATCTTGGGGCGGGTGTTGACCTTCTGCCCGGCCTTGCGGATCTGCTGGGCGACCTTGTGGATGGACTCCTCCACCTCGGCCATGCTCTTCGCGCCGGTGCAGACGACCTTACCGCTCCGGAAGAGGAGGATGGCGGTCTTCGGCAGCTTCAACCGGTAGATGAGCCCCGGGAACTGCTCGGGCTCATATTCGGCACCGTCGAGCGCGAGGGCGATGGACTGGAGATCGAGCTCGTCGCCCAGGGAGGTGGAGGCGACCACGTTCTCGATTCGGATCTTGGCCATCTAGGGCGGCCCCGAGGGGCCTATTTAAATTGGGTCTTTAAGCTTTTCCTTTCGCAGGGTCCGGCCAGTGCCTTCCGTACCGTCCGAGGGGGTCCTCCCGTGGGAGCCGCCGGTCCTGGGCTCGGCGGCAGGGAGATGTAGTCGGTCCCCGCTCCGCCGTCGAGCGGCCGTCCTGTGTCCATCCTTCCCCGCGCCGTACCGCGAGCGGTCCGTCCGAGGAGGCACCCCGTTCGGCGGCTCTGGCTGCCCGGGGCCTTGGGCCTCCTCCTTCTCGTCTCCCTCGCCGGACCGGCCGCCACGGCGGCGGCGCCCTCCCCGGCCCGCGCATCGGCGCCCGCGGTGGGCAGCTGCGATCCCACCACCGGGGAATGCACCTCGATGCAGCTCGAGGGGCCCTGGTTCCCGGACGAGCTCTCCGTCCCGGGGCTCACGAGCGACCCTGTCACCGCGAACATGCTGGCGAAGACCTTCGTCGGGGCTCCCCCCTACTCGTACAACCTCGACTGCGGCCAGGCGTACGGCGCCCTGGGACTCCCCCTCGACTGGAACCTTTCCGCTCCGCCGCCTCCCGGCTACTGCGACTTCGGGAAGGGCCCCCAATCCTCCGGGAACGACCCTGCCTTCTCGATCTGGGACTCGCAGGCGCTCCCCACCGGCGCGATCGTGGTGGCGAACGATTCCCCGGCCGGCTTCAACGGGGCGATCGGCTCGTGCATCCCCGCCGGGGGTCTCGCGGACTACGACTGCGGGGCCCGCACGATCTCCACCCTCGACCTCTGCGCCAACGACACCCAGCCTCCGAGCCTCGAGCCCGTGGTGAACTGTCCGGGCTGGTTCTCGGTCTATCTCACCGTGACGCTCTCCAGCTGGGACAACGGGACCATCGAGGCGAGCGCGACGCCGGTCTGCGGAGGGGGAGGATGCCCGGGGGATTTCTGCTCCGGGGTCGGCTGTCAACCACAACCCTTACCGGTGCTGTACGACTGGTTCGTGTACAGCTGCCCCTCCGTCGAGGCGGGCAGCACCTCCGCCCCCTCGACGTGTACCGCCTCCACCCCTTACCGGAACGACTTCCCTCTCCAGGACCTTCCGCCGGACTCCGAGTCCCCGAGCTCCAATCCGGGCTGGACGGAGGCGGCCAGGGACTCCGCGGGGTTCTCCTGGCAACTGGACGAGGCCACGAGCCGCCCGGACTGCTCGGTCTATCTGAGGTCGTTCTACGTCGGGGTCTACGCGGGGTGGAGCCTCTCCGGGGCCGGTTACTCCACCCAGTACGTCGCCATGTCGGCTATCCAGTTGGAGAACGCACCGGTCATCGTGGGAAGCCCGGGCTGCGCAGCCGCGGGCCCGACCCATCCTCCGGGGAGCCTCGGCGGCGCGCCGGCGGGCTGGCCCCCCTGGCTCCCCTGGCCATGGACCCTCCCGGCGGTAACGGCCGTCGGCATCGGCGTGACGGTCGTGGCGATCCGTGCCCGGGGTCCGCCACGGCGGAGTCGAAAGCTCGTGACCCCGGGCGGCTTTGGCCCCCCGGGACCCCGATAGCGGGAGTCCTGCCGGGCCGCGGGGTGCTCGGCCGGACCTTGAGCTCGGCTCCCTTCCCCCGCGGTGACGTCAGGAAGAAAGATGGATGAATCGGCGGCCCGCACTACATTCTCCACCCGATCCATGGAGCTACCACGCGAACTGGTCCCTGTGGTCCGCCTCGGCCAGAACGAGCAGGTGATCAACGTCTGGAGGGGGACGGGTGACGGACCCAGCGACGGAGGGTGGAAGCTCGACTGGGATGGGACGGAGTTCTTGGTTCTCACGAATTTCCGGATCCTCCTGGCCGAACACCAGGTCCTCCGGAGAGGGCTGATGAGAACCGACTGGAGGTGGGCGATCACGCTGGACCGGGACCTGCGTTCGATACCGGCACCGGGGGTCAGGAAGGGCACCGTCGACGATGCGGCGGTGGTCGTGGCTGGTCGCAGCTTCCGCCTGACTGGCGACCCTCAGCCGGCGGCGGACGAGATCGGGTACGCGCGGGGCCGTCTCCTCCCCGCCGACGCGGTCGGGGAACCGGGGAGCGCTCCCTCGGGCTCGCCACCGGTGGTCATCAAGGAGGTCGTGAAGGTCCGCTGCGGCTACTCTGGTTCGCTCAACCACGAGACCGAGAGGAAGTGCGGGGTCTGCGGGGCCCCGGTCGGCGCCCGTTAGCCGGAGGGCTCGCTGCGGGGGTGTCCCCACCCCCGGGCCGGTACCCTCCTTCCTCCCTGCCCCGTGGACGGCCCGGGCGCCTTACGCCCGGAGCTACCCGGGCATCCCCGGGATGCGGGTCGGACCGAGGGAATTCGCGAGGATGACCCGGAGGCACGGAGGCGGGGCCCACCACGAACGCCACGAGCCTCCGTGCTCGAACGTCGTCGACCCGGGCGCCCCCTCCGTACCTGGACGGTGGGTCGGAGGCCTGGCTCCCCAAGATTATCTTCTGACCCCCGATGGTGAAGAGTATGGCCCCCGGCAAGGTCTTGGACTGGCTTCTCGAACCCGAAGAGCCCTCGGTAAGGTACCTCACGCTCACGCGCGTGCTGGGGAAGAGCAAGGGCGACCCGGAAGTTCGGGCCGCCCGGAAGCGGATCCCCCAGACCGGCTGGGCGGCCTCCATCCTGGCCCGGCGCGACCCCGCCGGGTGGTGGGTCCGGGACTGGTCGCATTTCAGCCCCAGCTACACCTCCACCACCTGGATGATGGTCGTGCTCTCGGACCTGGGGCTCTCCCGCGAAACCCGCGTGGTCGAGGAATCCGCTCAGCTCTGGATGGGGATGAAGCCCCTTCGCTACGGGGCCACGGTCCACCCGGGGGTGGAGCCGCACTACTGCTCGCTGGGCATGGGCGCGGCGGCGCTCGTCCGCCTGGGGTACGGGGAGGACCCGCGCGTCCGACGGGCGCTCGATTGGATCGTGGAGAAGCAGCATCCGCTCGGAGGCTGGTCCCACTTCGGCAGCGGCCGGAACCTCGACGCCTGGCAGGGGCTGGGCGCGCTCGCCAGCCTCCCTCGAGAGGAACGGAGCGCCTCGATGCAACGGGCGGCGGAGCTCGGCGCCGAGTTCTTCCTGGAGAGGGAGCTCCATCGGCAGGGACCCCGTTACGAACCCTGGTTCCGGTTCCACTCTCCGGTCTTCTACTTCTACGACCTCCTGGTGGGGCTCGAGCTGCTGACGGCTCTCGGGTACGGGAGCGACCCGAGGCTCCGCTCGGCGCTCGAGCTGCTCGAAAGGAAGCGCCGGCCCGACGGGAGATGGAACCTCGACGCGGTCCACCCCGACGTCCTCCACCCGTTCAACGACAAGCCCTTCTCGCTCGAGAAGGCGGGAGCGCCGAGCAAGCTCATCACCCTCCGCGCGCTCGCCGTCCTCGCCGCGGTGAACTGAGCTCCGCGCTCGCGCCCCCCCGGGGGCGCTGTCCCTCGCCGGACCCCTGCCCCGATCGCTCCCGATCGCGGAACGAAGGACGGGGGAGGGTTCTGACCGTTCATGACGCGTCGGGCCTTCCCGGCGACGCGCCCCTCAGTAGGTCGCGAGCGTGCCGTCGACCCGGACCTTCTTGAGCGTCCAGCGGAAGAAGAGCACCCCGAGCGGGATGGTCAGGACCGTGTAGAAGACCATCCAGAGAAGGTCCCCTCCGATCGACGCGAAGCCCTGCCCGGCGAGGAGGGTCGCGCGCACCGCGTTGAGACCGAAGGTCAGCGGGATGAGGTAGCTCACATACTGGAGCCCGTGCGGAAGGTAGCTCACGGGGAAGAAGACCCCGCCGAAGAGCTGCGTGTAGAGCGTGAAGAACAGCGCCACCGGGTTGCCCTGCTTGAGCCACATGATGAACGAGCTCGCGATGATCGCCATCCCCATGTTGCTCGCCACCAGCAGGATGACCGAGACGGTGAGCGGGAGGACGGCCACGTGGTAGACCACCCCGAGGAAGCCCGCCCCGACGCCCAGGATGACCCCCATGGCGATCAGGTTGAGCATGATGCTGAACGGCGTCGAGTAGGCGAGGACCGCGGAGGGGGAGGTGGGGGAGAGCATCAGGTGCTCGAGCGTCCCCATCATCTGCTCGTTGCGGATGCGCTGGGCGAGGAAGCCGTAGAGGTTCGTCACGAAGCCCTGGAAGGCAAGTCCCACCACGAAGAACGCCACGTAGCCGGCCGGGTTGCCCGCGAACGGAGAGCTCGTCGAGCTGCTGGTGAGGTAGCCGGCGAGCAGGAAGTAGAAGAAGACCGGGACGACCCAGCCCACGGCGGTGAGCACGGCCTGGGCCGGGTAGCTCATCCAGACCGCCCAGCCCCTCAGGAAGGTGAAGAGGTACGTCTTGCGCAGAAGGCTGCGGAGGCTCGAGCTCGGGAAGGACGGGGAGACGCTCTCGCCGCTCACGAGCTCACCCCCTCGGGGGGGGTCGCCGAGCTGTCGATCCCGCCGAGGAACTCCTCCTCCAGGTCGACCGGCTTGAGATCGACCTCCTCCACGCGGAGCCCGATCGCCAGGAGGCTTTCGAGCAGCTGGGGGACCGTGACCGTTCCCTCGAGCAGGACCCGGAGGATGGTCCGCTGGCCGCGCTCGGTCACCTGGAAGGACTCCCCCACCTGGGTGCGCAGCGGTTCGCGCGTCTGGACCGCATGGAGGACCTCCTCCGGCGTGTCGCGCAGGAGGAAGCGGGCGATGCGCAGGGGCTCGGACCCCGCCCCGACGGAGTTCACCGGGGTGAGCCTTCCCGCGGCCATCTTCCCCACCCTGTCGGCCAGCCGCTCCACGTCGAGGAGGTTGTTGGCGCTGAGCACCACCGTCTGCCCCCGTCGGCGGCACTCCTCCGCCACGAGGTTGCGGATCTCCTCGGAGGAGAGCGGGTCGAGGCTGCTGGTGGGCTCGTCCAGGAGCAGGAGCGGGGTCTCCAGGAGGAAGGCGCGGACGAAGGCGAGCTTCCGCTGCATCCCGGTGCTGTAGGTCCGGTAGTCCCGGTCCATGGCCCGGTCCAGGTTGAGCTTCCGAACGAGCGGACGGGCCCGGCGCTCCACCTCGGCCCGGTCCAGGCCGTAGAGCCCCGCGAAGTAGCGCAGGTTCTGCCAGCCGGTCAGGCGGTAGTAGAACGACCGCTCCGAGTTCGTCACGAGGGCGAGCGAGGCGCGGACCTTCTCCTCCTCCCGGCGCAGGTCGTGGCCCAGGATGCGGACCTCTCCCGAGGTGGGGAGGAGCAGCGTGGAGAGGATCTTGATGAGCGTGGTCTTCCCCGCGCCGTTCGCCCCGATGAGCCCATAGATCTCTCCCCGTCCGATGGTGAGCTCCACGTGGTCCACGGCGAGGCACTCGGGGACCGACGGGGCGAACAGGTAGCCACGATGGCCCTCAAAGCGCTTGACGAGCTGGTGGATCTCTATCGCAGGTTCCATGCACGGGCCCTGGGGCAGGCCGGTCCGCTTATACCGTTCCTCCGGCGCGCGATCGCGGCCCCCTCAACGTCCGCGCGTCCCTGGAGCGGGGAGCCCTAGGGCCGGGACCCGGCTCCCCACCTCCGAGAGCACCCGTGCGGAGAATCCCCAGATCCATCGCCCTTCGAAGAGGAACCCGGGGTAGTCCGGCCAGCGCCCCCGCAGCGCCGCGGGCGGGGTGGAGTGGGGCTCAAGCTCGGGAAGAGGGGCCCAGAAGACCTCGGCCACCTCCTGCGGGGAGCGGGGAGCCAGCCCCCGGCCGTCGTCGGCCAGAACGGCCAGATAGGCGGAGACGCGCATCTCGCGATGGTTCCCCGGGCGGAGGGTCACAAGGTGGTACGGGGCGGAGACCAGGGTCGAGCCGTCGAGACCCACCTCCTCCCGGGCCTCCCGGAGGGCGGTCTCCCGGGAATCGGAATCGGTGGGGTCGCGGCGGCCTCCCGGGAAGGCGACCTGGCCGGACCAGGGGTCCGTCTCGCGCTCGGCGCGCCGGATGAAGAGGACCTCCATCCCGCGCGACGAGGGCCGGAGAAGGGCGAGAACGGCCGCGGAATAGTCCGGGGGAGGCGGGGGAGCACTGGCGGTCGCCAGCGCCTCTCGGACCCACCGGTCGATCTCCGGCGGGGGAGCGCCGCGGTCGGGACCCGTCCGCGTTTCCATGGCTGGAAGCAGGCGGGGAGCAGAGTTAAGCCCGGGGGGCCAACCGCTCCGGGGAGGGTACCGTCCAAGGAAACGACGGTCTCCCCCCCCATAATCCATATGAGGCGGTCCTGTCTCGAAACCGGTCGAGCGGCATGACCGACTGGGACCGGGTGGAACGCCTGCGCTCGAAGGGATGGGACTGGAGCGCGATCGCGGCCGACCCCACGGTGCAATACACCGCCCCGGAGGGCGCGGGGGACCCCGGCCGTGCGCTCAAGGCGCTCTACTTCCAGCGGCGCTCCACGCGGAAGGCCTCGAACGGCTCCGACCGGAAGTCCAGCCGGGCATCGGAGGAGCAGGAGAAGAAGCGAGCGAAGAGCCTTCGTGCCCGCGCTCCCTTCATCGGTCTCCTCATCGCCTTCGCGGCAGGGTTCTGGATCCTCTTCGGGAGGACGGTCGCCACCTCGCTCCTCGTGCTCCTCCCGCTGATCTACGTCGCGATCGCCCTCGCCTTCGGCCTCATCGTCTTCGGCGTGGGGCTGGTCCTGGGTGGCCGGGGGATCTCCGGGGGCTGGCGGAAGGCCATCGCGGTGAGCCTGGTGGTCGCGCTCCTCGTGACCGGGGTGGGTGCCCTGGCCGCGTACTCGACGGGGATCCCTAACCTCAACCCGAACACGACGAGCCAGCCCGGGAACGGACAGGGGAGCTGGGTCTCCGCCAGCAACCCCCTGTGGACCAGCAACGGCCTTCCCGTCTTCTTCTTCGCCGGCTCCATCGCCTGCCCGTTCTGCTCCGCCTCCAGTTGGGCGATGTACGGTGCGCTGAGCGCGTTCGGGACCCTGGGGGGGGTCACCTTCTACCACTCCAACCCCGCCGACGTCTACCCCAACACCCCTGAGGTCGATCTGAGCTCTGTCACCTATACCTCCTCCTACCTCTCCTTGCAGATCGCGGAGGGGACCGACGACAGCCAGATCACGGTGCCGGCCCTGACCCCGATCCAGAACGCGTACTTCCAGACCTATGATGGCACCGGGGGCGTACCCTTCAACGTGGTCGGTGGCATCTACATCCACACGGGGAGCCTCGTCGATCCCACGGTCCTCTCCCCCGGCGGGACCGCGCTCACCACGAGCCAGGTCCAGAACGACATCGCGAGCGGGACCGGAAGCGTCTACCAGGCGATCTACTCCGCCCAGATCTACCTGGAGGCCTACTTCGTGAAGGCCGACCAGAAGGCCGGGATCAACCCCCCCTCCGCCGTGCTCGGGGATTCCGCCGTGATGAGCATCGTCGCCCAGATCTCGGGCTGAGGTCCGGAACCGTGGCCGACGCCAAAGTGGTCCACCGGCTGTTGCTCTTCCTCATCCTTGTGGGCCTCGCCTTCAGCCTGTATGCGACCCTGGAGACGCTCGACCCCGCGCTCCAGGCCACCTGCTCGGTGAACTCCTACCTCTCCTGCCAGGCCGTGGACAGCAGCGGCTTCACCCACACCGGCCCCATCCCGGACTGGGCCATCGGGGTCGGCGGCTTCCTGCTCCTTCTCCTGCTCGACCTCGCCCTCCTGCGGACCTTCGAGGTCCGCTGGCTCAACGCCGTCACGGTCGTGGCCGCGCTCGGGGTGGTCACCGCGGTCTATCTGGGCTCCATCGAGCTCTTCGTGATCAAGGCGATCTGCCCGATCTGCCTCGGGGCGTACCTCTCCGGGGTCGCGGTCCTCCTGGTCGCGCTCTGGCTCCGACGCATCCGGGCCAGCGCCGAACCCGAGCGTGCCCCGTCCCGCGTCTCGGGCGAGACAGCTTAAGAGCCCCCTCCGCACCTTCCTTCCTTTGATGGTCGCAGTGGACCCCGTCCGGGAGGGACCCCGGCGGGTCGGGATCCTCCTGAGCGCTGGCGCTCCCGGGGCGAGCTCCGCGGACCGCCCGGAGGTCCCCCTCCTTCCGCTCGGGGAGGAGCTCGTCCTGGAACGCCTGCGCTCGTCCCTCCTCTCCGCGGGCCTCGACGAGGCGGTCGTCGCGACGAGCCCCCAGACCCCCGAGACCTCCCGCTATTGCCAGGAACACTCGATCCCCTGGGTGGCCGTTCCGGGCGAGGGGTACCCGGCCGACGTCGCGAAGCTGGCGACCCGCTTCCCCCGGTTCCTCACGGTGCGGGCGGACCGGCCGTTCCTCCGCCCGGGGACCCTGGCCCCCTTCGTGAAGCGCGCGGTCTCGGGCGTAGGGGGGCGGCTCACCGGGATCCTCCCCGAGGCCCTGTTCTCGGGCCGGCAGCCGCGGCCCCCCGTTTGGCCCCATGAGCTCCCCGGGCTCGGCCGCTGCCGGGAGGCGGGCATCGAAGCGTACGACGGGGAGCCCTCCGGCCCGGCGGAGCCCTTCCTCTTCCTCGACCCCTGGCTCGCGGTCCGGGTCCGGGGGGACCTGGACCGTCGGCTCCTTGCGGAGTGGGCGAGGGGGTGCGACCGAGGGGACCCCGCTCCCGGATCCTCCCCGGAGCCGGGCCTCTCCGGCCCGCAGGCCCGCAAGATGGGCCGCGCCACGAGCTGAGGAGCAGCCCCCGGACCCCCGGAGAGCTCCACCGGCGAAAGGCCGCGACAGGGGAAGGATCGGGGCCGGGCTCTCTCACGGCGGAGGGCGCGTCTCCCCTTCGCGCTCCCTGCGGGAGAGGAACTCCGCGACGAGGGGGCCGAACTCGTCGGCCTTCTCGATCGGGATGAGGTGGCCGGTGTTGGCGTAGAGCTTCATCTCCGAGCCCAGGATGGTCTGACGGAGGATCCGCGCCGAGGTCGGGTCGATCACCTGGTCGTCCATCCCGTGCACGACGAGCGTCGGCCGGCGGATCCCGGCGATCCGGCCGCGAACGTCCCAGGTGGAGTCCCCGGCCACGCTGGGGGCGATCCCCGCCAGCCGCCGGTGCCGCTCCTGCTCCTTGAGCTGGTCCACTTCGTCGAGGTGCTCGAGCAGCCAGTCGGGGGAGAAGACGTCCTGGACGAGCCGGTTCAGGTACGCCTCCAATCCCTGCTCCTGGAAGACCTTCAGCCAGCGGGCCATCACCTCTCGGGTGTAGCGGTCCACGTGGGCCGTCGTCGAGACCAGCACCAGTCCCCGGACGTCCTCCGGATGCTCGAGGGCGAGGGCGAGCGCCACGAACCCCCCGTGGCTCAAGCCCACGATCCAGCAGGGTCCGGCCCCGGTCTCCCCCAGGAGGGTGTGGAGGTCCCTCGCGTGCTCGAACGGGGTGTACGTCGTTGCCCTCGGTGCCGGGGACCGCCCGTGGCCACGCATTTCGGGGATGAGCAGGCGATGGTCCTTGCGGAGCGAGGGGAGGAGCCGGTCCCAGTCCTGGGCGTTCCCCCCCAGCGCGTGGAGGAGCACGACCGGCGAGCCAGAGCCCTCCTCCTCGTAGTGGAGGCTCCCTTCGGGCAAGGAGATCTCCGGCATGTCCCCTCCCACCCCGAGAGATATCTAAGGCTGCGCGGCCTCGGAGGGGTCCTCTGCCTCGCTGAGGGCCCCGGGGTCGGACTTGGGGGCTCTTCTCCCCGACCGCGGGCCGGGGGAGCCCCCGTGGTCTCCCTCGCCCCGTCGAGGGTCCTCCCACCCTGTGGTCCTCCCACCGTCCCCTCCCCCTGCGGCCGCCCGCGGGAGCGGCCGCGACGAAGAGCTTTATGAACCGAGCGACCCGATGAGGGGGCATGGGCAAGGGGGTCGTGCTGATGTCCGGGGGGATCGACTCCCCGGTGGCCGCAGACATGCTGCTCGCCCAGGGGGAGGAGCTCGTTGCGGTCCATCTGGACAACCGTCCCTTCACCGATGACACCCCCCTCGAGAAGGTCCGCGACCACCTCCAGGTCCTCGAGACCCGCCACGGTCGGAAGCTGCCCCTCTACCTCCTCCCCCACGGTGCGACGCAGATCACCCTCATGCGCAACACCGACCGGCACGTCGGCTGCGTGCTCTGCCGGAGGTTCATGTGGCGAGGGGCAGAGCAGGTGGCCCTCCGGGAAGGGGCCTCCTACCTGGTGACCGGCGAGGCCCTTGGCCAGGTCGCGAGCCAGACGCTCTCCAACATGCGCTCGGCCACCAGCGCCGTCCTGCTCCCCATCATCCGCCCGCTCATCGGCTTTGACAAGCAGGAGATCGAGGCGCGCGCCAAGGCCCTCGGGACCTACGGGATCTCCACGCGGCCCGGGCTCTGCTGCCAGGCCGTCCCGGACAAGCCCGCCACGCGCACCCGCCTGGTCCAGATCCTCGAGGAGGAGAGCCGGGTGGACGTCGGTCGCATGCTCGAGGACGTGGCCCGACACGCCCAGGTCCTGTGAGCTACCGGACCCTGCGCCTCTGCTCGGGAAAGGCGGCCTTCGAGGCCATCCCGGAGCCGAAGCTCCGGCTCGACCTCCCCGCGGCGCAGCAGCGACTCGTGAGCGCGGGGCGCACCGTGGTCGACGCCCGGGTCCTGCTGATCGTCCCCGGAGCCCCCGAGATCACCCTCCTGCGCGACGGCCGTATCGTCTTCAAGACCACGGACGAGAGGGAAGCTCAGCAGGCGTTCGAGTGGCTCCGCTCGCTCCTTGCCCTTCCCGGCCTCGAGGACCGGAGCTTCGAACGCGCCTGACCGGTGAGGCTCTGGTCTCGGCGAGCCCCGTCGCCCGTGGCTTCGGGCTCCCGGCTCTTTTTAACCCTCCTGCCCGTTCTCAGGCCGCCGGGGGGCCGATGGAGGAGGTCTGGGTGGCGGGAGCGGCGATGAACCGCTTCGGCAAGATGGCCGAGTCGGGTCGCGAGGCGGCCGCGCGGGTGGCCCTGGAAGCGATCGAGCGCTCGGGGCTCCGCCCGGAGGACATCGGCTACACCTTCCTCTCCAATGCCTTCGGGATCGCGGAGCGCCAGGCGCACTTGGGCCCCTTGCTGAACACCGCCCTGGGGATCCCCGACGTCCCCTCGGCCACCATCGAGTCGGCCTGCTCTTCCTCCTCGGCGGCGCTCCATGAGGCGTACGTCCACGTCGCCGGGGGTTTCCTCGACGCGGCCTTGGTCGTCGGGGTGGAGAAGCTCAGCCACCTGGACACCCTGGCGGCCACCAGCTACTTCGCCATGGGGGCGGACTATGCCTTCGAATCGCGCAACGGGGCGACCTTCCCCGGGCTCTACGCCACCCTCGCGGCGGCGCACATGCAGCGCTACGGCACCCGGCCCGAGGAGCTCGGCGCGGTGGCCGTGAAGAACCACGAGAACGCCTCCCACAACCCCCACGCCCACTTTCAGAAGCCCATCTCGCTCCAGACCTACCTCTCCTCCCCGCCGGTCGCCCTGCCGTTCCGGCTCTACGACTGCTGCCCCTTCTCCGATGGCGCAGCGGCCGTCGTCGTGGTGAACCCCCGGCGCTACCGGAAGGAGCTCCGGAGCGTTCCGGCCGCCATCCGGGCGAGCGCCCGGACCGGAAGCATCGCTGCCCTCCAGGACCGGAGTGACCTCACCACCCTGCCCGCTTCGGTGCGGGCGGGCGAGATCGCCTTCCGCCAGGCGAAGGTCGAGCGCTCCGACATCGACTTGATGGAGGTCCACGACTGCTTCACCCTGGCGGAGATCCTGGCGCTGGAGGACCTGGGGTTCTACCCGCGCGGCCAGGCCGCCCGGGCCGGTGCCGAGGGGGAGACGGCGGTCGGGGCCAAGCTACCGGTCAACCCTTCCGGGGGGCTCAAGGCCAAGGGGCACCCGGTGAGCGCCACGGGCGCGGCGCAGGTGGTCGAGGTCATCGAGCAGTTCAATGGACGGGCCGGTGAGCGGCAGGTCTCGGATGCCCAGTGGGCCCTCACCCACAACGTCGGAGCGACCGGAGGGAGCTGTTCGGTCCACATCTTCGAGAGGGTCTAGCGCACCCATGTCCGCCTCTGGTCCTACGCAGGGCTCCCCGGGGAGCCCCCTCGACGCCCCCTCGACGTCCGGCGCCCCCCTCCACTCCGTGGAGGCGTTCACGCACGGGTACGAGGAGGAAGGCCGCCTGCTCGGCTACGCCTGCTCGAAGTGCGGCTTCCGGACGCTGAGCTTCGTCCTGGTCTGCCCCCGATGCCACGGACGCTCGACCCTGGAGGACCGGGCCTTCTCGGGAAAGGGGAAGGTGGTGAGCTACACGCTCCAGCACGTCCCCTCCGACGAGTTCGTCAACGAGGCCCCCTATGCGTACGCGATCGTGGAGCTCGACGAGGGCCTTCGGGTGAGCGGCTGGCTCCCGCAGGTGAAGAGCGAGCGTGACCTCTCCCCGGGGGAGAGGGTCCGCTGGGTGAGCTCGTACCGTCGGGGCATGGTCTTCGAGAAGGAGAGCACGACAGGGGAGCCCTAGGGCGACGACGTTGAGCGCGAGCGAGGTCCGGACCCGAGCGGACGACCCGGAGCGGCCGTGGCTCG
>JAKATE010000194.1 GCA_021828085.1 Thermoplasmata archaeon
CGCCACGGATTGCCCGACCACGGGATTCGTGGGGGCCATCGTGAAGCTGGCTTGGGGACCGCCCCCGCTCGGAACCGAGCCGCCGTTCGTGACGAACGCCCAGACGGCCCCGGCGGGCAAGGGGGGGGCCAGACCGAAGGTCAGGTTCACGGAGCTGTCCGGGGGAAGGACCGCGGACTGGCCGTCCGTCGCGGAGAGCACCTGGGTCCAGTTCGCACCGGTACCGGACACGGCGGAGACGAGGGTCGTGGGCGTCAGGGGAAGGTTGCTGACCCCGCCCTCCAGGGCGAGCCACGCGAGGTCGTGCGTGCCCTGCCAAATGAGCCGGACCAGGACCGGCTGAGTGCCGCTGGGGAGCGCGGACCCGATGGGGAGGATGAAGTCGGAGAAGTACTCGCGGGGAGCGACGAAGCCGATCGAGGAGAATCCGCCCGTCGACGGGTCGCCCACCTCGACCGTGATACCGCTGGCCCCGGAGGGGGGATAGGCCGGGTCCTCCTGGGCCCGGAGGACAACGTACTTCTGGTCCGCCCCGGCGACGTCGCCGAAGGAGCCGAGGACGACCGCGCCCGACGCCTCCGTCAGGAACGTGCTGTTGGGGGTCGTTCCGTTCGCGGAGGGGTTGAGCAGGAGGGTGGTGACGTTCGCGCCCCCGCCATCGGAGGCGCAGGCCACGTTCTGCTCTGAGACGGCCCCGTAGACGTTCTGCGATCCCTCCGTCACGCCGGGGAACTCCGTGCCCGGGAGGGCGTACCCGAGCTCCACGGAGTCGAGGGCGGTGGAGTAGCCCGGACCCTGGTCGATCTGGAGCTCAACGCGGGAGCCGTCGGCGGGGAGCGACCGCTGCAGGAGGTAGGTGTCCACGAGACCGCTGCCGCCCGGCGTGGCGTACTGCTCCGGAAGGACGTTGTCGTCGATGCGCCAGGCGCCTCCTGATGGCACCTCCAGGAACGGGCTGCCGTTGGGGTAGGATTGTGCCCCCCCCGGGGACGGCCCGGGGAGGGGGCCGCCACCAGAGGGGGCAGGCGACGGAACGGAGGGTGCGGCGGTGGGAGAGGCGGGAACGATCGCGACGGTGGTGGTGGATCCAGTGGCGCCGAGGGCCGGAAGCCCCAGGACCAGCGCGAAGGCGGCGGCAGCTACGACGAGCGGCCAGGATTTGGCCGACGGGCTGCCTGCTCTGAGTAGGAACATCCGCCCTCCCCTCCCCGGAGGACCGGCCGACTCTGCGGCCTATGTGACAACACGCCACACGGCCTATTTAGCCGTATCTCACGGCCTCGGCGAGAGCACGCACAAATGCGCATGATTGTCCGGCGGGGCCGGTCGCCCCGCTCCCCCCGGCGCACCTAGTCCTCGTCGGGGTCCGGCTCGGGGCCGTCCAGGGACCCCCCGGCCGCCTCAACGCGGCGGGAGAGGACCTTGGCGAACGCCTTGGGGTTGGCCGGAGAGATGAAGACCGGCACGTCGTCGGTCATCACCAGCAGCCCTCGGTGATAGGTGTAGACCGCGTCGAACTTCCCCACCTGCGGGGACCAGAGCCGGGAACGCCAGCCCCAGCTCCCGACGAAGCCCGTGGGGGAGAGGTCGCGAAGCGAGATCGGCTCGATGCGACGGATGGACCCCAGAGGGACCCTCCTCCAGCCGAACAGCCTCCAGGCGTTCAGCCGCTCGTGGTCGATCGTGTAGAAGACGGAGAGCTCTCGCGCGAGGTAGATCGCGAGGGCTCCCCCGAGGATGTAGATGGCGGCCCGGTTGATCCCCAGACGCGGGAACTCGAACAGCACCAAGAGGAGCAGCAGGGCGTAGAAGATCGGGACCACGGGGTCCCGGTGGGGACCGGAGCGAAGGGCCCCGACGGGGCTGGGCGAGCGCGTTTTGCCCGCGGGCGGGGCCACGACCTCGTTCTCGCCGTCGGGAGCCGGTCCCGAAGGTTCGGAGGAAGCGCCCTGCATCCAGCCACCCGGGAACGGGGAGTCGTACTACTAGGCTGCGAGGGCCGTGCACCCCCCGTATCTGGGACCTCTCGAGGAATCCCCGCGCGGGGGGGCTCACAGATGCAGGGCCAGGCAGGCGAAGGTCACGAGAAGCGAGATGGCGGCGAGCGGTGCCCCGTACTTGGCGAACTCCAGAAGGCGGACCTGGACCCCCGCCTTGTTCGCCTGCTGGACGATGATGAGGTTGCTCGCGGCCCCGAGCAGCGTGATGTTGCCCGCAAGCGTGCTCCCCGCGGCCAGGGCCATCCACGGTATCGGGGTCGCGCTGGAGTAGCCGAGACCCACCATCGCCGGGAGCGACAGGGCCACCCACGGAACGTTCGAGAAGATCTGGGAGCCGATCACGGAGGCCAGCATGATGACACCCACCCCCGTCGCGGAGATCCCGCCGCTCGTGGGCCGAGAGGCGAGCGGGAGCTGGCCCGTCATCGAGGCCACGACGCCGGCGCTCACCTCGGCCGCCATGACGATGAAGAGCCCCACGAAGAGGAGCAGCGTGCTCCAGTCGACGTGGGAGAGGACGCTCACGCGGCCCGGCTTCAAGAGGAGGAGCAGCGCGGCCCCGGACGCGACCACGACGTCGATCCCGAAGCCCTGGAAGCCGACGTACCCCAGCGAGCGGCCGACGGAGACCGCTCCCACTGCGCACATCGTCAGGGGGAAGACCACCAGCGAGGGGTGATGGTACAGACGCTGGCGCCACCGCCCTCGGGGAAAGAGCGGGACCACCGGGACCTGCGTCCGGTCGAAGGTCGCCCCTGGCTCCACCAGGATCGGGCGGAACCATCGACGGAGGAGCAGACCGCCCAGGAGAAGGCTCCCGAGGACGGGCAGGAACAGGTAGCGCAGGTAGACCGCGATCGGCTCGCCGATCGGGACGTAGAGCGCGATGAGCAGGTTCTGGGGGTTCCCGATGGGTGTGAGGGCGCTGCCCACGGTCACTCCATAGGCGAGGGTCAGGAGCAAGGGCAGAGGACGCAGGTGGAGGCGTCGCGCAAGGTGGAGGAGGAGCGGCACCATCAGCACCGCGAGCGCGTCGTTCACGAGGACCATGGACATCAGCCCGAAACCGACGAAGAGGAGGAAGACCAGGTCCTCCGGCTTCCCCGCCTTGGACGCGAGCCAGTTCGCGAGGTGCATCATCGCGCCCGCGCGGTCCAGCGAGGCCGCGAAGACGAACATGGAGAAGAGGAAGGCCAGGATCGGAAGGTTCACCGCCGCTTGGGCCGCTTGCGGGGAGATCACCCCCAGCAGGACCAGCGCGACCGCCGCCCCTAGGAACAGGAAGGGGACGACCTCGCCCCGGCCCGCGAGCTCCCGCAGCACCACACTACCGTAGAGAACGAGCAGGATCCCGAGGGCGGCCCAGTAGAGGAAGTTCAAGGGAGGGGCCACCCCCCCTTCCCCCTCACCGGCCGTGTCGGCACGGCCGGGGGTCCGCTAGCTCGCTTCGTAGTAGTATTCTCCCTTGGCCCTCTG
>JAKATE010000195.1 GCA_021828085.1 Thermoplasmata archaeon
GGGGGAGCCCCGAAGCGTCCGGGTCGGGCGGCTCAAGATCGAACGACGGCCCTTCGCCCTGGTGGAGGTGGAACGGGCCGGCCGAAAGTACACCCTCTTCGCCCAGGAGGCCGAAACGGTCCGCATCCTGACCCCGCGGGGACCGAGACCGGTCCAGGAGCTCGCGAAAGGGGACCACGTGGTCGGGGTCGAGCTTCCCGCGGCCCGCCACTTCGGCATGGCCGTCCAAGAGACGATCGAGGAGCGCTAAGGCGATGGACGCGCCCGAGCGCGGGGTCGCTCCCGAGTACCTGCCGGCGCGCGCGGGCTACCCTCGCCTCGTGGTCTCGCTGCCCGGCCGGAGCGCGGAGGAGCTCCGCACCCAGATGGGGGAAGCCGTCCGGGGGGGAGCGGACCTCGTAGAGGTCCGGCTGGACCGCCTTCCGCCCGAGGAGGTCTCTCGGCTCGGGCGCGTTCACGAGATCCCCCTGACCCACGAGTGGGTGCCCGTCATCGCGACCCTCCGCTCGAAGGCCGAGGGGGGAGAGGGGCCCGACGACGCCCCCTCGCGCCGACGCATCCTCCTCCAAGCTCTCGAGGCGATGCCCTTCGCGCTCGTCGACCTTGAGCTCGCGCGGGACCTCCCGATGCGCAAGGAGCTCGAAGAGGCCGAAGGACCGAGGCTCGCCTTCGTCTGCTCGGCCCACCTTCCCGCCTCGACCTCCACGGAGCAGGCCCTCCGTACCCTCGAGCAGACCCTCGCCAAGGGCGACGTGGGCAAGGTGGTCCTGCCTGCGACCGCGGAGCGGGCCCTCTCGGGGCTCATCCCCCCGCTCCAGCGGCTGCGGGGCCGACCGTTCGTCTTCCACACCACGGGAGGAGCGGGCGCCCTCCTTCGCGTCCTCGCGCCGAGATTGGGCATGGCGTGGGTGTACTGCGGCCTCCCGGCTCCGCTCGGCCGGAGCACCGCCGGCCCTCGGTCGAGCAAGAAGGGCGCGCGGACCGCCTCCCGCCCCCCTCCTGTCGGAGACTCCGCGTTGGTGGAGGCCTCGCAGATCCCCGTCGATCGGATGCGACGGTTCATTGACGGCGGACCCGAAGCTCCCTGGTTCGCGGTCGTGGGCCGGCCCATCTCCCACTCGTTGTCCCCGGAGCTCCACGGGGACTTCCTGGAAGCGACCCGCAGTGCCGGGCTCTACGTCGCCCTGGAGATCGCCTCCGAGCAGGAGCTCGCCTCGATCCTGCCCTCTCTCGTCGCTCTTGGGCTCCGGGGGATCAACGTCACTCGACCGTACAAGCTCGCGGCCTACCGTCTCGCGGAGCGACGTTCGGAGAACGCGGTCGCGAGCGGCGCCGTGAACACCCTCGTGCCCCTCGCCGCACCGAAGCAGGGGTTCTCCGGGCACAACACGGACGTCCTCGCCCTCCTACGCTGGTGGAAGGACCTGGAGGAGGAGCAGGGTCCGCTCTCCCGGGTCCTGGTCGTGGGCACGGGGGGCGCGGCCCGCGCCGCCGTACTCGCGAGCACCCTCCTGGGGGCCCGGGTCTCCGTCCTCGGCCGCAACCCCCAGGAAGTGAGGGACCTCGTCGCGGGGTTCCCTCCGGAGACCGTCCGGGCGATCGAGCCGGGGGGTGGGGCGCTTCCCTCCTTCCCGCTCGTCGTCCATGCCACCCCCGTGGGACAGGCCCCCGGGACCCGGCTCGAGGTGCCCCTCGAGGGAGCCCTCCAGAGCGGAAGCCTCTTGGTCGACCTCGTTTACCGACCCGTGGAACCGACCTTGAAGCTCCTGGCCGAGGCCTCCGGCGCCCGATACCTGGACGGCATGACGATGCTCGTCTACCAGGCGGCCGAGAGCTTCCAGCTCTTCACGCGGGAAGAGGTCCCTCCCGAGGTGCTGCGCCGGTGGCTCCCCCAGGGTCTCGAGGTGTCGGCTTGAGCGGGACCCCGCCGTTCCCTTCCGGGCCCACCCTGCGGGACGGGGCCTGGGGCGCGATCTCCTTCCTCAACGCCATCCCGCAGGGCATCGGGTGCGCCGCGGCGGTCTCGCTGCCGGTCATCGTGGAGGTGGCCTACCTTCCGGCCCCTCCGGAGAGCCGTCCTTCCGTGGACCTGGCCCAGGGCGAAGCCCCCCCTCTCCTTCGGTGGACGCTCGACAAGGTCTACGAGAGCGTGCAGGTGCCCCCGTCCTACAAGTTCCGGGTCGACGTGCGCTCGGGCATCCCGCCCTCGAAGGGGCTCAAGAGCTCCTCGGCCGTGTCCGTGGCGATGGCCCGCGGGGTCCGTCGGGTCCTGGGGCAGCCGCCCTCTCCGGCCGAGGTCGCGGCCATCTCCGCGAAGGCCTGCCTCGCCGCCGGGGTGTCGATCACCGGCGCGTTCGACGACGCCCTTGCCTGCGCCATGGGCGGCGTGGTCGTGGCCGACGTCCGGGCCCACTGGCAGATGCTCTCCACCGAGGTCCCGACGGGCCTGCAGGCCCTCCTGTGGATCCCAGAGACCCCGCGCCCGGACCTGGCGAAGAAGGCGAACGAACTCCGCGTGCCGGACATGAACGCGAAGGAGGCCGTCCGGCTGTCGCTGCGTGGCGAGTTCCTCAAGGCGATGAAGTACAACTCCCTCGTGGTCGAGCGTGCCCTCGGGTACGACTACGCGAAGCTCCGCGAGGCGGGGCTGGCGAAGGGGGCGGTCGCCGCCGGAGTGACAGGGAACGGTCCGGCCCTGGCCTTCGTGGTGCCCCGGGAGCTGACGCCGCAGGTGGCTTCCGCCCTGCCCTGGCAGGGCGCGAAGCTCGTCACCGCGGAGTTCGTGCGCCCCGGGGTGGTGCCGGCGTGAGCCCGAGCGACGGCGGACCGGCCCGCGCGGCCGAAGGGGGGCCCTCCCAGGAGCTCCCGAGCCTGGTCCAGGTCCATCCGGGGAGGGCCCATGGCTCGCTACGCGCCCCTCCCTCGAAATCCTACACGCATCGGGCGCTCCTCGCCGGCGCCCTGGCCAACGGGCCGGTCACGGTGCAGGGTCCTCTCGTCGCCGACGACACCCTGGCCAGCCTTCGGACCATCGGTGCGCTCGGAGGAGGGTTCCGGACGCTGGAGAACGCGGGAGCGGCCGCAGGGAGCTCGGGCCTCCGGTGGCAGGTCGTTCCTCCGTCTTCGTGGCCCCCGGAACGGAGGAGCCCTCCGGAGGCCGACGTCGGGGAGTCCGGGACGACGCTCCGGCTCTTCACCTGCGCTGCCGCCCTCGGAAGCCGGGACGTGCGGTTCGTGGGCCACCCGTCGCTGGCGCGGCGACCGATGGAGGAGCTCGTGCACGCCCTTCGGTCGATCGGGGCGGTCACCTCCGGCCCTCCCGCCGGGGCTTCCCTCCCGTTCTCGATACATGGCCCGCTCCATCCCGGACGGGTCGAACTACGGGGCGACGTGAGCAGCCAGTTCATCTCCGCGCTCCTGTTCGTGCTCCCTCTGCTGGCGGAGGCGAGCGACGTGGTGGTC
>JAKATE010000196.1 GCA_021828085.1 Thermoplasmata archaeon
CCCCCGCCCCCCCCCCGGCGTGGGGGTCGCTCCGAGCGGCGCCGAGCTCGAAGACCCCTCACGCGGGGGGTGGGGTCGGGCCGTTGGGCCGCTCGGAGCGTCCCGACCCTGACCTCGCCCACGACCCCGAAGGGCTCAGCGCGCGGTCGCCGGGAGCTTCGGCTTCCCGGCCCCCGCGGGCTTCGAGTGCGGGGCGTCGAACTGCTCGCGCTCCGTCGAGCCCTCCATCGCGAGGGTCGAGGCCTCTCCGCCCGAGATGACCTGGGCGATCTCGTCGAAGTAGTCGGTCCCGACGAACGCCTGGTGGGCGACCGCCTTGTAGCCGTGCGGGACCGCCGCGAACTCGTGCTCCTGGAACTTGGCGTAGGCGGTCATCCCCTGGGAGCGGTAGGCGCGGGCGATCTCGAAGATGTGGTAGTTGAGCGAGTGGAAGCCGGCGAGCGTGATGAACTGGAACTTGTAGCCCAGCTCCCCCAGGTCGCTCTGGAACCGCGCGATCTGGTCGTCGCTCAGCTTCTTCTTCCAGTGGAACGACGGCGAGCAATTGTAGGCGAGCGGCTTCGCCGGGTACTTGGCGTGGACCGCCTGGGCGAACGCCCGCGCCTCGTCCGGGTCGGGCGAGGAGGTCTCGAACCAGACCATGTCGGAGTAGGGGGCATAGGCGATGCCGCGCGCGATGGCGCACTCGATTCCGCCCTTGTACTCGTAGTACCCCTCGTACGTCCGCTTCCCGTTGAGGAAGGGCTGGTCGACGGGGTCGACGTCGTTGGTCACGATGCGCGCGTTCAGGGCGTCCGTGCGCGCGATCAGGAGCGTGGGGACGTCCATGACATCCGCCGCGAGGCGGGCCGCGGTGAGCTTCCAGAGGAACTCGCGGGCCGGGACCAGGACCTTCCCGCCCAGGTGCCCGCACTTCTTCGCGTTCGAGAGCTGGTCCTCCAGGTGGACCCCGGCGGCCCCCGCCTCGATCATGTCCTTCATCACCTCGAAGGCGTTGAGCGGGCCCCCGAAGCCAGCCTCGGCGTCGGCGACGATCGGCGCGAACCAGTCGATGGGCTCGCCGCTCAGCGCGTGCTTGCGCTCGTCCTGGCGCTTGAACGCGTTGTTGATCCGCCGGACCAGGTGCGGGACGCTGTCGGAGGGGTAGAGGCTCTGGTCAGGGTAGGTCTCGTCGGCCTCGTTGTTGTCCGCCGCGACCTGCCAGCCGCTGACGTAGATGGCCGGCAGCCCGGCCTGGACCATCTGGACCGCCTGGTTCCCCGTCTGGGCGCCGAGGGCCGGAACGAAGGGTTGGGTGGCGATCTGGTGCCAGAGCTTCTCCGCCCCGAGCTCCGCGAGGGTGTACCGGATCGGGAGGGTGCCGCGCAGCCGGACGACGTCGTCCGCCTTGTAGGGACGGATGATCCCCCGCCACTTCTCCTCCTTCCGCCAGCTCGCCGCCAGTTGGTTCGAGTCCTTCATCGCTTCGCGCATCATGTTCCGTGTCCGAGCCCCAGGGGGGATCCGTCAAGCCAGGGTCCAGCGCGGAGGGTCAAGAACTCTTCGAGCTCCGCACCGTCGACCATCTCTTCGAGCAGCTTCCTCGCGCCCCCGTACTCCCCACGGGCCCAGCGCTCCTCCCCCACCTCTCGGCGGATCGCTCCCATCTCCTCCTCCACCACCCGGTGGAAGAGCTCGGGCGTCGCCACGGTCCCTCCTTCGAGGGGGACCTCGAGGTGGACCCACTGCCAGAGCTGAGCCCGGCAGATCTCCGCGGTCGCGGTGTCCTCCATCCGGTAGCGGATCGCGGCCGCGCCGACCGCGCGCAGCCAGGACTCCAGGTACTGGACCGCCGCGTTGACGTCCGCCCGCATGCCCGCCTCGGTGGGCCGACCGGGAGGGACCTGAAGCAGGGCCCGGGGGTCCGGGTCGGGGCCGGGCTCGGAGGGGACCGGGACCGGTCGGGGGGCGTCGAACACCCCTCGCACGACCGGGACGAGCCCCGGGTGGGCGATCCAGGTGCCGTCGTAGCCGTGGGAGAGCTCGCGCTCCTTGTCGTGGACCACGCGCGCGATCGCCTCCCCGTTGAGCTCCACGTCCTCGCGGACCGGGATGTCGGCCGCCATGCCCCCGATCGCCTGGGCCCCTCGCTCGTGGCAGGTGCGCACGAGGTTGCGTGAGGCCTCGAGCATGAACGGGGTGTCCATGGTCAGGACCGAGCGGTCCGGCAGCACCCGGTCCCGGTGGGCGCGCAGCGTCTTGATGAAACTGAACAGAAGGTCCCATCGCCCGAGGTTCAACCCCAGGACCCTCTCGCGGAGCGCGTAGAGGATCTCGTGCATCTGGTAGAGCGCCGGGAGGGTCTCGATGAGCACGGTGCAGCGGACGCTCCCGGAGGGGAGCCCCAGGCTCTCCTCCGCGAACCCGAGCACGTCGTTCCAGAGCGCGGCCTCCGCCCCGCTCTGCAGCTTGGGCAGGTAGAGGTAGACCCCGGAGCCGGCCGCCTTCAGGGCCTGGGCGTTCGCGAAGAAGTAGAGACCGAAATCGAAGAGGCTCGCCGGGACCGCCTCGCCGCCGAAGGTGAGCCCCTCCTCGTCCAGGTGCCAGCCCCGGGGGCGGACCATGAGGACGGCGTGGGGGGAGCGGAGGGCGTAGGATCTGCCCTCAGGGCTCCGGAACTCGAGGGAACCCCGGACGGCATCGTACAGGTTCCGCTGCCCCTCCAGGGTCAGCTTCCACGCCGGAGCGTGCGCGTCCTCGAAGTCGGCCATGTAGACCTGCGCCCCGGAATTGAGGGCGTTGATCATCATCTTGCGGTCCGTCGGCCCAGTGATCTCGATCCGCCGGTCGTGGAGCTCCTTCGGAGGGGGCGCCACGCGCCAGGGGGAGCTTCGGACCGACCTCGTGGTGGGGTCGAAGGAGGGCAGTGCCCCTCCGTCCATCGAGGCCTGGTACTCTTCACGCGCCTCCAGGAGGGCGTTGCGGCGCGACTCGAAGCGCTCCGTGAGGGCGGCCACGAAACGGAGGGAGGCCACGTTGACGACAGGGCCCAGGGAGGCGGGGACCGGCCCGTGGAGCTCGAGGGTCTCCGCGCGGAGGGCGGGGTTCAGCGCCTCGCGGAGGTCCGGGCGGCCGTGCGGGGCTTGGAGCTCGGCAGCGGGGCTCGGCATCGGTCCCTACTCCTGAACGGACGCCTCGGGACCGTCCTGACCGCACCGGCCACAGGGCACGAAGGCGTGCGATCGGGGCCGCGTCCCGAGCGGGCGTGCCCACGGAGAAAGAGCTCTCCTGGCGCCGCTCACGGCGGCCTCATCCAGACCCGCATAATAGACCTTCTCGGAACTCGTCGTGACGGAGCGACCCACGACGAGCAAAGTGGACGACCCGGGGCCCCCGGACCGGGGGGGAGCCGGGCTCGTCCGAGGACCCTGGATCGGTCCTTCCGGGGCCAGGCTCAGTCGCGCACGGCGCAGGTCAGAA
>JAKATE010000197.1 GCA_021828085.1 Thermoplasmata archaeon
GAGCTTTGGACGTGGTCCGGCGCCCCGCACTTCTCCTCGTCCAACAGCTCCTGGTGGGTCCGCGCGACGACCCCCGCTCCTCAGGCGACGTTCTTCCCGAACGGCCTCCCGGCCTCGTGGACGCTTCCCCCTCAGGCCATCGCCCTCTTCGAATCCTACCCGACGGCCGCGACCGAGGTGACCTTCAACTCCACCGGGGTCCCGGCGTCCACCGCCTGGTTCGTCACCGTAGATGGACGGAGCCTGAGCTCCACGGTACCGACCTTGTCGGCGCTGCTTCCTCAGGGAACCTACCCCGTTGGCGCGCCGTCGCTGAGCCTGCCCGCAGGGACCCTCTACCCGAACCCGCACGAACGGCTCGAACCCTTCCCTCCCGAGCCTCTGGTCGTGGGGTCGACCCCCGTGCTCGCGATCGTGCCCTACGTGGACCAATGGTCGGTCGCCTGGGCCGCCTTCCCCTCGGGGATGGGCGTCGTGGTGCCCAACGTCGCTTGGGCGAACGCGAGCGTCCCCACCACGCTGACCGCCGTGCCGATCCAAGGGTGGGTCCCCTCCTCGTGGGTGGGGAAGGGCGCCGGGAGCTACACGGGGAGCGGGCCGCAGGCGATCATCACGCCGAGGAGCTCGATCCACGAGAACGTGACCTTCGTGCCAGGGTTCAACGCCAACTTCGCGGAGACCGGGCTCCCCCCTGGGAGCAACTGGAGCGTTCGCGTGGACCTCGTGAGCCAGTGGAGCACGACCTCGACCATCTCTTTCGTCGAGCCCAACGGCTCCTACATCTTCCAGGTGAGCTCCGTGGCCGGCTACACCGCCTCCCCCTCGAGCTCGAGCTTCGCGATCTCGGGGGCCGCCCTTCAGGTGGGCGTCCAGTTCACCCCGAACCCCACGACGTACGCCGTCAGCTGGCAGGAGACCGGCCTTCCCGGGAACACCTCGTGGTCCGTGCTCGTGGACGGGACGCCGTCGTCCTCGGCGGGCCCCGCACTCACCGTCGCGCTGGCGAACGGGACCCACACGTTCACGGTCCCCTCCCCGCCGGGCTACCAGCCCACCCCGAGAGGAGGGACCCTCGTCGTCGCGGGGACACCGATGCAGCTCGCCGTGACCTTCTCCCCCTTCGCGCTCCCGGTCTCCTTCAACGCGAGCGGGCTCCCGGCGGGTCAGGTCTGGTCGATCACGCTTGGGGGCGTGTCGGTCTCGACGAGCGACCCGCAGTATCTCGTTACGGAGCCGAACGGCACGTACGCCTGGAGCGTCGTCGCGCCGACCGGTTACACCGCCAATCCTTCGTCGGGCACGCTGTGGGTGCACGGCGGCGCGGTGTTCGTCACCGTCACGTTCGTATCGGGGGGCTCCTCGTCGGCGCCCGGGGGGTTCGGGAGCTCTCTGTTCTGGACGCTCCTGGTCGTGGGCCTCGTCGCGGCGGTGGCGATCGTGCTGGTCCTCGTGCTGAGCCACCGCCGAGGGTCGGGCCCCGGGCGCAGGGGGGAGGAAGAGTGGCGGACGCCCCCTCGCGAGACGTCCCCCGGCCTACCCCCGCCGCGCGGGCCCTCGTGACCTACGGGTGGACGACGCCCAGGATCCCGTTGATGATGAACTGGACCGCGACCGCTCCCAGGAGCAGCCCCATGACCCGGATGATCGCGGTGATGCCCACTCGGCCAAGGTAGCGGAAGATCCCCCGCCCGAAGTGGAGGATCAGGAAGGACGCCGCGGTGACGGCGATGACCGCCAGGAAGAGCCCGAAGACCTCGTAGAGGTTGTCCTTGGCGTTGCCCACGTACACCATCACCGTGGCGATGGCCCCCGGGCCGGCGAGCAGCGGGATGCCGAGCGGAGCGATGGCGAGCTCGTCGCGTTTGCGGATCGCTTCCTCCCGGTCGGCGGGAGCGATCTTCTTTCCCACGTCACCGTGGAGCATGTCGTAGGCGATCAGGAAGAGGAGGATCCCGCCGGAGATCTCCATCGCGTAGAGGGTGAAGCCGAAGGCGGTGAACAGGTACTTCCCCGCGACCAAGAAGACGACCAGCGTCACCCCGGTGGTTGCGACCGCCCGGCGCAGGATGACCTGCTTGTCCGCCTCTTCGAACCCCTCGGTGAGGGCGACAAAGAACGGCAGCGTCCCGATGGGGTCCACGGTCGCGAACAGGCTCGCCGTGGCCGCGAGGACGAAGGCCAGCTCTTCGATCACGTTCAACCGGAAGGCGGGGGGGCCGAGGGGTTGGGGTCGCCCCACTGGATGCCGCAGTTCGCGCACACGCGGGTGGAGGGGAGCGGGTTGCCGCACATCGGGCACTCCCGGACCGACTGGAGCGAGACAGACCCGAAGGCGGAGATCTTCATCGGAGAGCTCGAACGTGTCGGGGATCCGGAAGGGGTCCCGCTCCCGCGGCCCGGCGGAGGAGGCGGGGGAGGGACCGCCATCGGCGGAGAGCTCGAAGAGGGAGCGGAGTTCTCAGGCGACGGCGGTGGAGGAGCGGGGATCGCGAAAAGGTCCGGTCCCCGGTTCGAGCTCGAGGACCCCGTCGTCGGAGCCGAGGGCGGAGGCGGAGGTGGTGGAGGGGGCGGCGGCGGGGGGGGGGGGGGGGGCGAGGCCACCGGGGACGGAGGAGGTACGGGCTGGACCGGAGCGGTCGCGGAGGCGGACGTGGAGGCGGGTGTGGCGGGTGTGGATGCGGGCGTGGCCCTCGCGCTCTTGGTCTCGGCGGGAGCGGAAACGACCGGGGCCGGAGGAGCGGTCGCGGGAGGAACGGGTGCCGCCGAAGAGGTTCCTGTGTCGGCAGCGGCCACTTCCGAAGGCGGCGGCGTTGGCGTTGACCTGGAGGCTCTGAGTCCCTCCGAGGGAGACATGGGCTCCGCGGACGCGCTCAGCCGGGCATACTTTTCATCGTCCAGCGTCAACGCCGGGAGCAGACCCAGGGGCAGCAGGTTACGGGTCGGCCGCCCCGAGTCGGACGGCCCCGGCGACGGGGGAGCTGGCGGAGCCGCGGGGGGAGAGGGTGCAGGTTCGGGCGGTTGAACCGTCGGCGTCTCTCCCCCCTTGCTTCCCCTTCTCTTCCTGGGGGCGCGAGGCTCCCGACCGGGGATGAGCGTCGTGGGGACCGGCCCGTTCCAAGTGACGAGACAGGTCCGGCAGACCCGGTCCCGCTTGAGCTCCCCGCCACACCAGGGGCAATAGGTGTAGATGTCGGCGAGCCTCGAGTCGGTGGAGACCACGTACCGCCCTAGGGGCCGAACGGATAAAGCACATCGGGACGGGAACGGGCGTACGTTCCCGCGGGCCTAGCCGCCTTCGTCCGCCCAGCTCATGTTGCACCGCGGGCAGAACCCGTTCTCGAGGGGGCCGCTGCAAATGAAGCATCGTCCGGGACCGCTCGTGAGAGGCTCCGCGGCGGAGGGGGCGGGGGGCGGGCTCGGGGCGGGAGCGGCGTAGGCCGGCGATTCGGCGCTCG
>JAKATE010000198.1 GCA_021828085.1 Thermoplasmata archaeon
AGATCGCCCACGCCATGCGGGAGGACCCGCACGCCGCCCGGCACCACTGGGAGGAGGCGATCCGGCTCCTCGAGAGCGGACCCCCTTCCTCGGAGCTGGCGCGCCTCTACACCACCATCGCGGGATACCGCTACGAAGAGGGGGATGCACCGGGAGCCCTCGACCTCTACTCCCGAGCCATCGAGGTGGCCAAGAAGGTGGGGGACCCCCTCACCCAGGTCTCCGCCCAGGTGGTGCTGGCCGGGCTGCGGGCGACGGGGGAGGCGGAGCAGCTCTTCCGGGACCTGGAAGAAGCCCTGACGGTCGCCCGAACGGAGAGCCTGATCGAGGCGTTGCCCAACCTGTACCTGGTGGAGGCCTTCGCCCTCCTCCACGTGAGGGGAGACGCCCCGGCGGCGGAAGGCGCCATGGCAGAGGCTTTGGAGATTGCCCGGAAGTCCCGCGACCTTTACACCGAGCGTTGGATCGAGGGGAACGTCTCCTCCTATCTGGCCTGGCGACGGGGGGAGTACGAGCGGGCGCTCCGCACGGTGGAGGCACACCTCCAGTACGCTGCCGGTGACCCCCGCAAGCTCCTGGCCACAGCCCTCCTGGTGGACGCCGACATCGCTCTCACGCGCGGGGACCCGGAACGGAGCGCCCGCTCCCTCGAGGAGGCCCAGGCCCTGCTGGAGGAGGGGAGCGACTGGAGCGAGCGTGTCCAACTGGGTAACGTGCGGGGCCGTTCGGAACTGCTCCGGGGGCGACTGCCACGCGCCCGTTCCACCCTGGCGGAGGCCCACGCCCTCGCCGAGCGGGCCGGGGTTCCCGCCCTCATGGCCGTGCTCCACGCCGAGACCCTCCACCTGGAGCTCGAGGTAGCGCTCCAGGAGGGGGACGCGAAGAGGGCCGGCGAGCTCGAGAAGGCCCTGGGCGAGCTCGGGGAGCGCTCGGCCCAACCGACGATCCAGGCGTTCGCAGCGCGAGCTCGGGGCCTGGCACTCCGCCAACGCGCAGAGCTGAGCGCTGCCACCGCCTCGCTGGAAGCCTCGGTAGGACTCTGGGAGCGGACCGGTTGGGCCTACGAGCTCGCCCGAACCCGACTTCTGCTCGCGGAAGGGCTCCGGTTGGCGGGGGAGGCACCCCGCGCGCAGTCCATCGAAGATCAGGCCCGGAGCTACCTCGGCCGCATCCGCGCTGTCGGTTCCTGACCGCGTCAAGGTTCCCCCAGGAACGGTGGGGCGGGCGGGGCGCGGACCCGCTGCCCCCCATCGCTTCCCCACGCGCCAGGGTCCCCGTATCGAGGAAGGGAGAGGCGCGGCAGACCGGACGGTCAGGAAAGGGAGGAGGGGGAAAGAAGTGAGGGAGCCCCCCGGGGGAGGGCTCCCCGTTCGCCGCAGAGAAGGGAACTCGCTTCAGCCCAGGATCGCCCGGACGGGCTTGTCCAGGACCATCTTGTTGGCCACCATCTTGCCCGTGCTGGCCTTTCCGCTCACGACCATCTTGGCCGCGCTCGCCCTCTCACTGATGGCCATCTTCCCCGCGGAGAGATGGCCCGGTGTCGACATCTTGCTGAGCATCACCTTGTTGGCGCCGATCTGCGCGGCCGAGCTCCTGCTCGCGGCCGCGTGGGAGAGCGCGGCGTGGCTCATGGACGCCTTGAGACCGAAGAGCTTCGCCGCCGAGGCCTTCGCCGCCACCAGCGACTTGAGCGCGGTCGCGTGGGCCGAGGCAAGGTCCGAGGGAGAGACCTTCGAGGCGGCCAGTTTGGCCCCGGACATGGCCTTCATCGAGGCGAAGGCCTGCATGGCCGCCGCCGCGTGAGCCGCTGCCATCGATGCCGCATTCCCCATAGCCTGCGCTTCTGCGATCCCGAAGAACATTTTCTGCCCCTGGGTCTACCCGAGGGTGGACATCCTCCCCCGTCCTCTTAATGGTAGCTTCGAGGGAAGGATGGGACAGGGAAGGAGAAACCCCCCGGGGGGCGGAAGGAGCTCAAACCGTGCGGAAATCGGAACTGCGCTCCCCGTCGCCCCTTCCCCTGACCGAGGGCGGAGGAGAAGGCGGGTCATGGGGCGCTCTTCGAGAGGAGGGCCCTCTCACTTCCCGCCGGCGATGGAGAGCGACTCGACGCGGAGGGTGGGGGCGGAGAGATTGCCCGCGAGGACCGTGGCTGAGCCTCGGGCGGTGACGGTTCCGAGGAGGCTCGGGTCTCCCTGGGACCCCATCACGAGGCCTCCGAGCACCCCTCCACGTACCGGTCCCCGGATCCTCCCCCCTTCGATGCGGTAGCCCATGCGGATCTCCCCGCCAAAGGTGCCGGACATGGTGTCCGGGTTCGGGAAGGCGATCTGGTCGATCCAGACCCCGTCGTCGACCCCCTCGAGGAGCTCTTCGTCCGAGCCGTCCTCTCCCGCCGGCATCGAGAGGTTCGAGAGGCGCGGGGAGGGCGAGGAGCCGAAGCGGTACCAGAGCGGGAAGTTCGCGTCGCCCCGATAACCGGACAGGGCCGTCGGGCTGGAGAGGGCTCCGGCGTGGAGCGCGTCGTAGAGGTGGTCGACGACCTTCCCCCCGGTGACCAGAGGGAATGCTCCGGTCGGATGTCCTTCGTCGTCGAAGGAGGCCGACCGGTCGCTCCCGGGGAGCTGGGGGTCGTCGGAAAGGGAGAGCGACGGGGGGCCCACGGTCGAACCGACCGGGGTACCCAACTGGCGCAGCTCGGCAAGGCCGGAGAGCTGGAACTCCACCACCGGAGGGATCAGCTCGGCGCTGACGGAGGACGGGAGGAGGACCGAGCGTTGGCCGGTGGGCGGGAGCGAGGCGATCCGGGAGTCCCGTGCCAGCTGGCACCAGCGGGGCACCGATCTCCCGATGCTGCCGGTCGGGAGGTCCCCCCAGGTGGCTTCCGCCCAGAACTCCCCCGGCGGCGGACCCTCCGGCCCGTCAGAGGACCTCACCGCCAGCTCCAGGTCCACCCTCTGTCCCCGCCATAGGACCTCCGCCCCCGACGAGTTCGCGAGGAAGTTCTCGCTCAACGTGGCACGGACCGAGCCGAAGGTGGGGGCCACGCCCCGTTGGTCGGTGAACTCGGAGAGGAGCGCGTGAGTGAAATCCAGCAGCCGCTCCAGCACCGGCTCCTCCAGGAAGCTTCCCCCGCCCACGCGGGCGGTGCGCGAACCACGGGTCGCTGGCAGTTCCACGCGAGGGGCCGGGAAGAGCGAGTAGCCGGAAGTTCGCTCACACTCTGAAAGGAGCCTCCTGGCGTCCGGGTCCGACAGGTCGGAGGAGGCGACCTGGCCCACGGCGGTCTTGCCCTCCTTGGGTAAGAAGAGCCGCAGGGAATACCCCCCGAGCAGCACCGGCCCCCGGACGAGCTCCACCCGGTCTTGCCGGAGATGGACCTCGGTGCGGTGGAGTCGCTGACCGAAGAGCTCCCAGGGATGGGAGGTCCTGGGGCGGACCCCGTCG
>JAKATE010000199.1 GCA_021828085.1 Thermoplasmata archaeon
CCTGAGCGAGCGAGCGAACGAGCGAGCGAACGGACGAACGACCGACCGAGCGGACCCGGGCGCGCGCAGGGCCCTTCGGGGCCCTCACGCGCGGAGCCAGTCCTTCTTCGTCACCCGGAGGGTGGGCGGGGCCTCGCCCTCGAGGTAGTTCCCTCCCATCACCCAGATCTCGTCGCCCACCTCGACCAGCCCGAAGTGGTAGCGCGCTTCGGGGAGGGACTCGAGTTCGTTCCAGAACCCGTCGGGGCTGAGGAGGAAGACGCTGGAGAGCGCGGTGGTCTCATCGTCCACGCCTCCCGCGACGAGGACGCCCTCCTTCAGCGCGAGCGCACGGTGGGCCCGCCGGGGGACGGGGAGCTCCGGGAGCCGCTGCCAGGTCTGGTGGAAGGTGTCGAAGGCGAAGGTGACCCCGGTCACCGGCTGGGAGAAGAGGTGCTCCCTCCTCCACGCGCCCACCCCGAGCGCTCCTCCGGACCAGACGATCTTCTCCCCCCCGGGGAGAGGGGCGAACGTCCCGTCGGCCACGCCCAGCGGGAGCGGTGGGGCGTCCCTCCAGTGTACGAGCTTCCCTCCCTCCAGGGAACCCTGGAGGTGGTCCGGGATGGCCGCGTCCGCGCTGCGGGGGTCGATCCGGAAGCCTCCCGCGAGATGGAGCGCGCCTCCCACGAGCGCTCCCCTTCCCCAGGCCGTGGCGTGCGGGAGCGGTTGACGGGCCTCCCAGCGCTCCTCGTGCAAGTGGAGGGCGTCGACCATGCCCGCGATGTCGGAGGTCGGCAGGTACCCGCCCGCCGCCAGGAGCCAGTCCTTGTCGCGGGCCCAGGCGATCCCCTCTCGGGGCTCCGGGATGGGCGGCCCCGTCCTCCACTTCTCCGTCGCGAGGTCGAGGACCCACGTGTCCCGGACGGGCTCGCGGGGGGAAAGGCATCCTCCGACGACGAGGAGGGTGCGGTCCGTGGCGGTCGCGACAAAGTCGCTACGCCGGCCCGGGAGAGCTGGGCCCGGGCGGAAGATGCCCTCCGCCATCGGCATGCTCAGTACGTCAATGGATAAATCGCCCCCGAGGCAGGGAACGACGGCGGCACCTCAACGATTTAGGTCGAGGCTATTTTAGGGCGGCGGATGCCAGGCCCCGACGAGCTGGTCGCCTCCCTGGGCAACGACCAGACGTCCGAATACCGAAGGGCGGTCGAGATCCTCGAGCGAGTCGGGCTCACCCACTACGAATCCCGGGCCTACATGGCCCTCGTGACCCGCGGCTACGGGGACGCGGCGACGCTCGCGAGCGCGGCGCAGATCCCCCGGACCAGCGCGTACAAGGTCCTGGAAGCGCTCTGCCAGAAGGGCTACGCGTACTCCTCCGGCGGCAAGCCGACGCTCTTCAAGCCCTACCCCCCCGAGAAGGTGGCCGAGCGGCTGAAGGGGGACGTCCAGGAGGTCTTCGGTCGTCTGCAGGAGCTCCACCGGATGGTGGGGGAGCAGGGCGAGCCCCAGCTGGTCTACCTCCTCTACGGGCGGCAGAAGGTCCTCACCAAGGTGGGAGAGTTCCTGGACCGGTCCACGAGGACCGTCATCGTCACGACGCCCCAGGTCGCGGACCTCAGGGAGGAGCTCGGCAAGCGCATCCAGAGCGCGGTGAAGAGGGGTGTCGAGATCACGTTCATCACCGCTCCCGCCCAGAAGATCCCCGAAGGGTGCCGGCACGTGGCGCGCCAGCACATCCTCGCCACGGACCTCCTGGTCGACGGGGAGCACGCGCTCCTCGCCTCTCCCGGCCTGGAGGCGTGCGGGTTCACCGACAACCCGATCCTGGCCGAACACCTCAAGCAATTCCTGGACATCATGCTCGAACGTGCCGACACGACAGTCCCGACCCCCCGCGGAACGGGTCCGTGATCGCCTGCGCCCCCTGGCGGGGCGCGCGGCCACGGACCTCCCCCGGGGCTACCAGCGGTTGGGGAAGGTCCTCCTCCTACGGCTCCCCAGCTCGCTGAGCCCGTTCGGGCCGAGGGTGGGAGAGCTCTACCGCGAGGAGATGGGCGTCGAGACCGTCCTCGGGTTCGAGGGCGGCGTGGAGGGGGAGCTCCGCCGGCCCCGGGTCCGCATCCTCGCCGGGGAGCGCACCGAGACCGTCCACCAGGAGGAGGGGATCCTCTGGCACCTTGACGCGGCGGCGATCATGTTCTCGGCGGGCAACCGCTCGGAGAGAAGGAGGGCGGGCGAGCTCGTCCGTCCGGGGGAGCGCGTGGCGGACCTCTTCGCCGGGATCGGGTACTTCACCCTCCCCGCGGCGAAGTTCGGGCACCCCCAGGTCGTCCACGCGGTGGAGAAGAACCCCCGGTCCCACGCCTACCTGCTGGAGAACGTCCGGGCCAACCGGGTCGAAGGGACCGTCGTCCCCCATCTGGGCGACAACCGCACCGTCGCGCTTCCCGTCGGGGCGTTCGACCGGATCTTCCTGGGCTACCTACCCTCGGGCCTGCCGTTCGTTCCCCGGGCGCTCGAGCTGCTCGACGGGAGCGGCGGCTGGATGCACGTGCACCTGGTGGTCTCCTCGCCCAAGAGTTGGGCGCAGGACGCCCGGGAGGAGGTCGCGCGAGCGGTCCTGGCGGCCGGCGGGGAGGTCCTCGAGTCCCATCCGAGGCGTGTGAAGCCCTACGGGCCGGCCCGGACGCACGCCGTGGTCGACGCCCGCGTCCGTCCGCCGCCGGCGGCGGCGACGGCGGCAGCCGCCGCCGCGGCTTCCTCCGCGAGGGGATAGAGGGCCCTCACGGGCCCTCGCGAAGGAGCTCAGCCGGACCCGGAGGGGCCCGCGGGGGGCTCGGCGCCGGCGTTCGCGCCCGCCCCGCCCTCGGGCGACGGGCTCCAGCTCTCCATGCCGCCCTGCGGGGCGGAGGAGGCGGGAGGCGAGGACTTCTTCTTCCGCATCATGAGCAGCGCGAGCACGGCCACCACGGCGACCACCACCACGCCCACGAGGGCGTAGAGGATGAGCGGGCTCGACCCGGAGCTGTTCGTGTTGTTGTTGTTGTTCGTCGACCCCGGCGGCTGGACGGTCACCGGGAGCGCGGCGCCCGAGGCGGAGGCGTACCCCTTGGGCGTCGTCGTGGCCGTGACCGTGAAGGTCGTGGCCTGCGCGAGGTTCGCCGGGGCCTTCACGGTCCAGGAGGATGCGCCCTGGGCGTTCGTGGCCGAAGGCGCGGTCACGGTGGTGAACTGGCTCGTGCAGTTGGTCCCGCCGTTGCAGGTGACCCCGAAGTGGACGAAGGCCCCGACGATCGCCCCGGAGCCCGAGGAGACGTTGACCGCGAAGGTCACCGTCGCGCCGGCGGCGATCGACGACGGCCCGCTGCCGGAGATCCACACCGGGCTCACCGTCGCCTTAGGCAGGTTGATGTTGAGCAGGATCGGCGCGGCGGTGGCGACCCCGAACCC
>JAKATE010000027.1 GCA_021828085.1 Thermoplasmata archaeon
CGATCTTGGATCAAACCGCCGTTATTGTTTTGAACAGCACGGGGGAAATTTCCTTGTTCAAGATGCAACTGACGGCCTATGCCGGCTGGGATCCATGCTCCTCCGGCTGCGCCGGTAGCGGAAACGTCGAGTTGCTGGCGAATATATCCGGGGCGATCGTTCCTCCTCTCGCTCCGACGTCAGTTCTGATGAATGCCACCATCTACAATCGCAGCGGTTCGATGCTGATGGACCCCATCTACATCGCGGTCTTCAACCCCCTTAACACCCAAACACCGAATTTCAACGCAACTTACAACGGGTCCGACCCATATGCACTCTATGGTCCCGGGTCCACCGAGGATGTGGCTATCCTGCACCACGACCCGGCCACTCGGAGCGGAACCTACTACTTTCGGCTTACTGACATTTTCTACATTTTCATGAACCCGATCCATGCTTACCTGTCCACACTGGACACATTTGCCTTTAGTGCCTATCTAAGAGGGCTGGGGACTAATATAAGCTGCAACGAAACTATATATTACTACCATATTTACGCTTGATTTAATTTCATCTCGAGTGAACGATAACGTTCCTAGTCATGACGGTGAGCGAGCGAGAGGGCTCCCGAACTTCCCCGGGAATTGAGCGGATTTTCCTGACGATGACGGGCCATTTCGAACCCCTCACCGGGATCATGATTTGTCGGTCGGGGGGTGACCTTCCGTCGTGAGAGCTGCCGCACTAAGGGGAGGAGCCGGAGCCCTTAGGCGCTTGCGTCCCCTTTCGGCATCTATCGACTTCGCGAACGGTCCGATTCACTGCGTGTTGGCAGCTGGGGACGCCCCGGGAGGCGTTCCCAAGGAAGCTGACCGAGGAAGCGCTGCTCGACCTGTACCTCCGGCTCGTGGAGGCGATGACGTGACGTTCACAAATGGGCGTCCCTTCCCCTCCCCGTGAGGGGAAGGTATCGGGGGGTGCCCCCCCCCCCGGGCGAGATATCGTACATAGCACCCGGGGTCGGGAGAGTATATTTTTTATAGTAGCGCAGACATTCTTGTGGCGCCACCGGGGTCCCGATAGGTGAGCCTCCTTGGGGGGATCTCCTTGCGCCGACAGCCGGGGGAAGGACGAACATGAGCAAGATTCTCGGAATAGACCTGGGCACGAGCAACTCCGCGGCGGCGGTCCTGGAGGGGGGTCGCCCCTCCATCATCCCCAGCGCAGAGGGGACCACCGTCGGGGGAGGCAAGGCCTTCCCTTCCTACGTCGCCTTCACCAAGGACGGCCAGCTCCTGGTCGGGGAACCGGCCCGACGGCAGGCCGTCACCAACCCCGAGGGGACGGTCTACGCCTTCAAGCGCAAGATGGGCACCGACCACAAGTACCGCATCTGGGGGAAGGAATACACCCCCCAGCAGTTGAGCGCCTTCGTGCTCCAGAAGATCAAGCGCGACGCCGAGGCCTTCCTCGGCGAGAAGGTCGAGAAGGCCGTGATCACCGTCCCGGCCTACTTCAACGACAACCAGCGCCAGGCCACCAAGGACGCCGGGGCCATCGCCGGCCTCGAGGTCGTCCGCATCATCAACGAGCCCACGGCCGCCTCCCTCGCCTACGGGCTCGACAAGGCCGGCAAGACCCAGAAGATCCTCGTCTTCGACCTCGGCGGAGGGACGCTCGATGTGACCCTCATGGACTTCGGCGAGGGGGTCTTCGAGGTCCTCTCCACCAGCGGCGACACCCAGCTCGGGGGGACGGACATGGACAGCACGCTCACCGAGTACGTCGCCCGGGAGTTCCAGAAGGAGAGCGGCGTCGACATCCGCAAGGACAAGATGGCCATCCAGCGCGTCCGTGACGCGGTGGAGAAGGCGAAGATCGAGCTCTCCAGCACCCTCGAGACCACGCTGAACCTCCCCTTCCTCACGGCCACCCAGGACGGCCCGAAGCACCTCTCCCTCACGCTCACCCGGGCGAAGCTCGAGGAGCTCGTTCGCCCCATCGTCGAGCGCTGCCGTCAACCCGTGGAGCAGGCCCTCAAGGACGCCAAGCTCACCGCCGCGCAGGTCGACCGCATCATCCTCGTGGGAGGACCGACCCGGATGCCGCTCGTCCAGCGCTTCCTCGAGGAACTCGTGGGGAAGAAGATCGAGCACGGCGTCGACCCCATGGAGTGCGTCGCCGTGGGGGCCTCCATCCAGGCGGGCGTCCTCGCCGGCGAGGTCAAGGACATCCTCCTCCTCGATGTCACCCCCCTCTCCCTGGGCGTGGAGACCCAGGGCGGGGTCACCACCAAGCTCATCGAGCGCAACACCACCATCCCCACGCGCAAGAGCCAGATCTTCACCACCGCGTCGGACAACCAGACCAGTGTCGAGATCGTCGTGCTCCAGGGCGAGCGCGCCATGGCCAGCGACAACGTCTCCCTCGGCACCTTCATGCTCACCGGCATCCCGCCGGCCCCGGCCCACGTCCCCCAGATCGAGGTGACCTTCGACATCGACGCCAACGGCATCCTGAACGTCTCGGCCAAGGACCTCGCCTCCGGCAAGAAGCAGGGGATCACCATCCAGGCGTCCACCAAGCTCTCCAAGGAGGAGGTGGAGAAGATGGTCCGGGAGGCCCAGCAGTTCGCCGAGCAGGACCGCCAGCGCACCGAGGCCGTGGAGCTGCACAACCGCTCCGAGTCGCTCACCTACGAGGCCGAACGGCTCCTCAAGGACCTGGGAGAGAAGGTCCAGAGCGACGAGCGCAAGGAGATCGAGGAGAAGGTCCGGGCGCTCCGCGAGGAGCTCAAAAAGAAGGACTCCCCCGACCTCAAGGCGAAGAACGAGGAGCTCCTCGCTGCCATGCACAAGCTCTCCCAACGGCTCTACCAGCAGGGCGGGGCCGCCGGCGGCGAGGGGAGCGCGCCTCCCCCGCCGCAGGAGGCCGCCCCCGCCGAGGGGGAACCCTCCGGCAAAGGGGCGGTCGACGCCGACTTCAAGGTCGTGGACGAGAAGGGCCCTCCCTGAAGGGGGAGCTCGGGCGAGGACGCCCGGCGACCTCAGAAGTCTTAAGGGCCAGGGGAACTCCGCCGCCGGGATGGAGGGCCCCGGCGCGTTCCTCGCACAGCTCGTCGACCGGAAGGTGCTCGTCCGACTCAAGGACGCCCGCACCCTGGAGGGCAAGCTCCTCGGCTACGATGAGCACCTCAACCTGGTGATGGACGAAACCGTCGAGGAGAACGGGGAGAGCGGCCGGAGGCTCGGGCGGGTGGTGGTACGGGGGAACAACGTGCTCGCGCTCAACGCGCCCCAGGGGTCCGGACCCGTCGCGTGACGGCGCTCCCGAAGCCCCCGGTCGCCCCGCTCCCGCGGGAGACCCTGGCGCTGGTCAAGCTCCTCGCCGCGCGCGGCGCCCTCCAGGGGCCCGTCGCCCTGAGCAGCCGGGAGGTGGGGAAGCTCCTCGGGATGAGCCAGCAGGGCGCCGCCCGCCAACTGCTCCTCCTCGAGCGCCAGGGGTTCCTCGAGCGCTCCCTCGGCGCCCGTCCCCCCCGCGTCCGTCTCACCGACCCGGCGCGCGAGGCGCTCTCGGCGGAGGCCAACGAGATCCGCCTGCTCCTCTCGGGGGCGGACCATCTCTCCCTCCGCGGGGCCGTGGTCTCGGGGCTGGGGGAGGGCCGCTACTACCTCTCGGTGCCCGGTTACCTCCGCCAGTTCCAGGAGAAGCTCGGCTACACCCCCTTCCCCGGCACGCTCAACCTCAAGCTCGACCCGGTCGCTCTCGGCACGGTGGAGACGCTGCGCCGGTCGGAGGGGATCCGCATCGAGGGGTTCACCGACCAGGGACGGACCTTCGGGGGAGCGCGCTGCTACCCCAGCTCCCTTCAGGGTCGGACCGCCCACGTCATCCTGCCGGACCGCTCGCACTACCAGGACGTGCTCGAGCTCATCGCCCCGACCGAGCTTCGGCGCGCGCTGAAGCTCGAGGACGGCGACGAGCTCTCCCTGGAGGTGCGCCTCCCGTGAGCGCCCCGGGTCCGTCGGTGGCGCTCTCCCTGGCGCGTGAGCGCCGACCCGCGGCCGCCTCCAGCGCCGACGCCTCCCACTACGTGAACGTCTGGCGGGAGCCCGAGGCGCTCGGCGCCGAGCGGGTCGACGCCTTCGTGCTCATCCTGAGGACCCGGGGCTGCTACTGGGCCGACGCCAAGGGTTGCACCATGTGCGGCTACGCCCGCGACACCCTCGGCCGTTCCGCCACCGAGGAAGAGATCGGGCGGCAGGTCGCCGCGGCCCTCCATCGCTACCGGGGGGAGCCGTACGTGAAGATCTACACCTCCGGGAGCTTCCTCGACCCCCGCGAGGTCCCCCCGAAGGCCCGTTCGACCGTCGTCCGGGCCTTCGCCGGCCCCGCCCGACGGCTCCTCCTGGAGTCCCTGCCCGAGTTCGCCCAGGTGGAGGATCTCCGTGCCCTCCGGGAGGAGCTCGGCGCGGAACTCGAGGTGGCCCTCGGTCTCGAGAGCACCCAGCCGGAGGTGCTCTCCCGCGCGGTGCACAAGCACGAGCCCCCCTCCGAGTACTTCGCTGCCGCCGCGCGCGTGCGGGAGAGCGGCGCCCGCCCCAAGGCCTACCTGCTCCTCAAGCCCCCCTATCTCACGGAGCGCGAGGCCATCGAGGACACGGTCCGGAGCATCCGCGAGGCGCAGCCGCACTTCGACACCCTGTCCGTGAACCCGGTCCACATCCAGGGGGGCACCGTCGTCGAGCACCTGTACCGCCGCGGGCTCTACCGCCCCCCGTGGCTCTGGAGCCTCGTCGAGGTCCTTCGCCGAGGAAGGGCCTCCCTCGGGGAGGGGAAGCGGCTGGTGAGCTTCCCCACCTCGGGGGGGAACCGCCGCGGTGTCCACAACTGCCTCAGCTGCGACGCGGGGATCCTCCACGCGATCGAGGAGGCCTCCCTCTCCCAGGACTTCTCCGCTCTCGATACCCTCCCCGCGTGTGCCTGCCAGGGGCCCTGGGCCCGGGTCAACGCCCTCGAAGCGCTGGCCCCGGAGGCGTAGGCCTCCCCATGCCCCACCGGCTCGTCCCCCCCCTCCCTGCGCATGCCCGGGAGACCCTCGTGCGCTTCCTCCGCGCGCAAGTGGAAGGATCGGGGGCCTCGGGCGTCGTCGTCGGCCTCTCCGGAGGGGTGGACAGCGCCACCGCCGCGACCCTTGCCGTGGAGGCGCTCGGCCGCGAGCGCGTCCAGGCGTTCTACCTACCGGACGCTCCCGGAACCGACGGGGTCGCCGGGGAGGTCCGCCACTTCGCCGAAGGGATCGGCCTCTCCCTCGCCGAGTTGGACCTCGGCCCGTGGATCGATCGGCTCTCCTCCGACCTTCCGGAACTGTCGGACCGGCGGGTGCTCGGGAACGTGAAGGCCCGCTTGAGGATGGTGGCGCTCTACGCGAAGGCCAACGCCCGGGGGTCGCTGGTGCTCGGGACGGGGAACAAATCCGAGCTCCTCCTGGGATACTTCACGAAGTATGGGGACGGCGGGGCGGACCTGCTTCCCCTGGGGGACCTCTACAAGACCCCGCTCTACACCCTGGCCCGGGAGCTCGGGGTACCGGAGCCCATCCTGGCCCGGCCCCCCACCGCGGGGCTCTATGCCGGGCAGACCGACGAGGAGGAGCTCGGCGCCCCCTACGCCCTTCTGGACGCCATCCTCTACGGTCTTGAGCGGGTCTGGGAGCCCAGCGAGATCGCCAAGGAACTCTCGGTCCCGCTCGAGAGGGTCCTCCCCGTGGTGGACCGGGTCGAACGGAACCGCCACAAGCGCCGGCTCCCCCCCATCCCCAAGCTCGGGCTGAGGACCGTCGGGCTGGACTGGCGCGATTGACCGACGCGGCCCGTACTGGGGAACTTCTTAAGGCCCACCCTTCGTAGGAGCCCCGGAGACCACCCCCCATGCCCCTTCTGAGCCGGGAAGAGTACCAGAACCTCTCCCGGCGGCTCGAACGCTACGAGGACATCGAGAAGGTCGGCCGCGAGACCTCCCTCGACCCGGAGCTGCTCATGGTGATCCACACGCAGCGGGTCACCCGCGACGCCACCAAACGCTTCTACGTCGTCCAGGGCCACGCCCCCCGCCTCCTCAAGCAGTGGCGCTCCGGCCAGAGCTATCTCGACCTGGCCCGGGAGTGGCGCTTCCCCCCCGTGCTCATGGCGCAGATGATCGAGCGGGAGAAGAAGACTCCCCGGCGCGCCTTCTGGGACGGTTTCCGGCATCCGGAGGCCATCCCCGACGCCCGCATCCGCCGGGAGGTGGAGGAGGTGCTCGCCAACGACTGGATCTACTCCCCCCGCGGCGGGGAGCTGCAGCGGGAGCGCGGGGTGAAGGGCGAGGCCCGCCTCGCCCGCTGGCTCGAGCAGTTCCACCTGGGGTACCGGACCGAGAAGGACCTCCGGGGGAAGTTCGCGAAGACCCCGGACGCCCTGCTCGACCAGCCGGTCGTCATCGAGGGGCAGCCGGTCCACTGGATCGAGTCCAAGGCGAACTTCGGGGATGACGTGGAGCTCCGCCGCAACCTGCGCAAGCAGCTCGAGCCGTACGTCCGGATGTTCGGCGAGGGGATCGTCGTCTACTGGTACGGGCACATCCGGGAGGCGGCGAGCATCCCCGGGGTCCGCGTCGTCGACGGGGAGACCTTCGAGCGCCTCGTCCCCTTGCCGGCCGGGGAGGGCGGCGCCCCGGGGGCGCCTACGCCCCCGAGGGAGCGTCCGGTCCCGCGGGCCCCCGCGGCCCCTCCGCCGCCCGCCCCGCCGCCAGCGCATCCTCCAGCGAAGCGACCGGTACGACGTCCTGCCGACCGCTCCGCATATTTCTGAGGATGAGGGAACCCTGCTCGCGCTCCTTCGGCGCGAGGAGGACGACGAACGCGCTGGAGCGCCGGGAGGCGTCGCGCATCTGCCGGGCGAGTGGACGTCCGAGCAGGTCCCGGTCCGCCGAGAAGCCCCGGCGGCGCAGCCGCTCGACGAGGGTGAGCGCCTCCTCGCGGAGCGCACCGTCCGCGGTGGCCACGTAGACGTCGAGCCCGTCGGAGCGTTCCGGCCAGCGACCCCGACGGCGCAGGAGCAGCTCCAGCCGGACGTCGCCGATGGCGAGCCCGCAGGCGGGGACGCTCCCTCCACCGAAGAGCTCGACGAGCTTGTCGTAGCGGCCCCCTCCGAAGAGCGCCCGGAGCTCGCCCTTGCGGTCGTAGGCCTCGAAGACGATCCCCGTGTAGTAGGCGAGCCCCCGCACCAGCGACGGATCGAACCTCCACGTCGGGGCGTGTCCCGCACGCTCCCCCAGGGCGTAGAGTTCCTCCAGGGTGCGCAGCCCCTCGGTCCCGATCTCCGAGAGGCCCCAGCGCTCGAGCTCGGAGCGGACCTCGGCAAACCCCGCGGTTCCATCGGGGGCCCGCTCTGCCCGGTCGAAGAGCCCGCCGAGACGTTCCCGGCCCTCCGGGGAGAGCCCCGCCCGCTCGAGCTCCTGGTCGAACTCCCGTGGGCTGAGCTTCTCCCGTCGGTCGAGGGCCCGGTGGAACGCCTCGGGCACCTTCACGGCGAGAGCATCGGAGAGCCCCTGGAGCAATCTCCGGTCGTTCAGGCGGAAGACGAACTCCCCCTGGAGCCCCAGCCCCTCCAGCATCTGGGAGGCGGTGGCGAGCAGCTCGAGCTCCGCCTCGACGCCCGGGACGCCGAAGATGTCGAGCGAGCACTGCGAGAACTCCCGGGTGCGCCCGGACTGCGGGTCCTCGTAGCGCCAGAGGCGGCAGAAGGCCACCCATTTCACCGGCAGCGGCTCCACCTTGATCCGGGAGACGAGCAGCCGGGCCACGGAGGGGGTGTTCTCGGGGACGAGCGTCACCTCCCGTCCACCCTTGTCGGTGAAGGAGAAGGTCTCCTCCACGATCCCCTCCCCGCTCTTCACCTTGAACAGCTCGAGGCTCTCGAGGCTCGGCGTCTCCACCTCCTCGAACCCGGCCCGGCGGGCGGTCTCGCGCAGCGAGGCGATGACGCGCGCCCGGTTCGACGCGTCCGGGGGGAGGAAGTCCCGGAAGCCCTTGAGCGGCTGGAACGACATGGCGGCCGCGGGAGGGGGCCCTGAAGATTAAGCCTGGGCCTGGGGCCCCCCGGGAGGCAGGACCCCCGGTCGGGCCCGGTGGGGATCGGGCGCTCTCCGCCCACCGGGCCGAGCGCTCCGAGACCGGAGGCCCACCGCCACCGCTCCGTGGCCTGGGGCTCCCTCCCCCCGCTACAGGACCTGGAGCGAGGGCTCCCCACCGGGAGCGGGGAGGGCGCCCTTGCCCGCCCGACCTCCCCCGCCCGGAGCGTCCGCCCCCTCCTGCCCGCGCGCGAAAGCTCAAGAGCCTCCCGTTCCCCCTGGGGAAGGGTGCCGATGGCGAGCTTGCGTCGGCGGGGGTCGCTCGCGCTCCCTATAGCGGCAGCGCTGAGCCTCCTGCTCGCGTTCTCCCTCCTCGCCCTGCCTTTCCTCCCGGGAATCGCCCCGGCGTTCGTCGCGGCGGGCCCGCTCCCCACTTCCCCCGGGGCTCCGAGCGCTTTGCCGTCCCCGGGGGTGGCGTGGTCCCCCCTCCCTGAGGTGGGGCCTCCGGCCTCCACGGTCCCTCCCTGCCCGGGCCTCCCCAGCGGTCTACTCACGACGTTGTACTCGACCAACGCTTCCGCCGGTCCCGGCTCGGTCGCAGGGAACCTGAGCATCGCCCCGACCGGCCGGCTCGTCGTCTGGGGAACCGCCTCCTTGATCCTCGACAACGCCTCCCGGCTCGCCTCCGATCCGATCGTTCTGGGGATCGGTGGCCCGCTCGTGGTGGGGGGCGGGGGTCTGCTGGAGCTGACGACCGGGACCGCCGCCCGGGTGGAGGTCAACTCGACCCTCTCCATCGGCCCGGGGAGCGACGTGGTCCTCTCGCCCTCCTCCGACCTTCTCCTCCAGAGCGGGGGGGCGCTCCGCATCGACGGAGGGGTGGTGACGCTCGAAGGGGGTTCCTGCCGGGCGAACGGGGGGGAGGTCTCGCTGACCGACGGGGGAGTCTGGGAGGGGTCCACCTCGCTCTCGCCCCTGCCGGGGCGGGTGGCGCATCTGGACGTCCCGGGCTCGCTGGGGTCGCTCGTCGACTCGGGTTCCACGGTGGAGGACTTGAACGTGAGCTCCGTCGGTTCGCTCCTCGTCACCGGCGCGGACGTGTCGAACCTCACCGTGACGGGGAGCGTCGGGAACCTCTCCATCTCCGGCTTCTACGCCCGGCCCTCGAGCGTCTCCAACGTGACCGTCTCGACGGTGGGGACCTTCGCTGCGGACGACGCGAACCTTTCCTCGATCCTGCTCACCAGCGCGCGGAACGTGAGCCTCGGCAACCCCCTCGCCGTCCAGGACCTTGTCGGGGTCGACGGCCTCACGGTCGCCTCCCCGGGCATGGAGAACCTCGCGATCGCGCACGCCGAGGTCGAGAGGCTCTCCGTCGACGCGGTCCAGAACGTCACCGTCACCTCCTCGGTCGTCGACGCGGGAGGCTCCTCGGTCACCGCGGCCACCGGGAACCTCACCCTCGGAGGGGGGACGCGACTGCTCGCGCCGGTGCAGATCTCCGGCGGCCCCCGGGCCACCCTCCGCAACGTGACCGCGCCGTCCCTGGTCGTGACCGGTCCGGCGACGGTGAGCGTGTACAACTGGGCGTTCAACACCACCAACGCCTCGAGCGGAGCCCCGGCGCTGCCGTCCATCCAGGTGAGCAATCCCCACGCTTCCGTGAACGTCTCGCGCTTCGTACTGGTCAAGGTGCTGCTGGCGAACGGCGCCCCGACCCCTCCCGGCACCTCGGTGACGCTGACCAACGCTCTCCTCCCGAACGCCCCGACCGTCACGCTGGTCCTCGACGGGGCCCCGAGCGTCGGGACCTTCCTCCCGACGGACCGGGTGACCTTCGGGGGCGACTCCTTCGTCGGACGCTACACCCTCACCGTCCACAGCCCGGGCTACCCCACGGTCAGCCAGCCGCTCGTCGCCGACTCCTCCGGGCTCTCGGTCACGGTGACCCTCGCCCAGCCGGTCCTCCCGCCGCAGGTCTACCCCTACCTCCTCGCCGAGGTGGCCGCCCTCGTGGCGGTCGGTCTCGCGATCGTCTGGCTGCGGCGTCGGATCCACCGCTCCCCGGCGGGCCCGGCCCCGGGCGGTCCGGCCCGGCCCGACGAGCCCCTGGAGCCCGGACCCCCCTCCGAAGGCCGCTCCCCGTAGACCCGCCCGGCCGGACGACTAGCGGGCGGCTACGGCCCCTTCCGGGCGGACGCGAGCGAGGCGGATCTCCTCCTTGAGCCGGGGGAGTCCCTGGGCCGCCTTCACCGGCCGCCCGACCTTGAGCTCCTGGGTGAGCTCCCGGGCGATGAGGCCCGCGCTGTGGACCTCACGGCCGTCCTCCTTGAGCGCTCGCAGCTCCTGGCTCAGCTCGAGCATCTCGTCGACCACGCGGTGGCTGAGCAGCTCCTCCAGGCGCTGGGCCTCCTCCAGGAACATCGTCTCGGCGGCGGTCCGGCCCCCGGTGCGGGCGGCCTCGAGCGCGCGGCGCTCGAGCCCTTCCAGGGGCCGAGGGTCGCCCCCCAGGAACTTCAGCCAGTACTTCCCCTGGTCCACCGAGCGCAAGACCTCGCCGAGGCCGCCGAGCTGCTCCTCGAGCACGCCGATCTCCCCCTCGAGCCGGCGGAAGGAGACCTGCGCCTGGCGAAGGTCGCCGGCGCTGAGCGCCTCCTTGAGCGCGTCCCGGTACTCCTGCGCCCGGTCGATCCGGGCGAAGGGCTCGAAGGTCCTCAAGAGCTCGCTGATCCCACCCGCCCGCTCGGTCAGGCGACGGGCGATCTCCTCGTGGAGGCGGTCCCGAAGCTCCACCAGGGGCCGGCGCGACAGTTCCGGGTCGCCGGAGCGCATGGTGTCGAGGAGATGGGCCACCTCGGGCCCGAAGCGGGCGAGGTTGAACCCGGCCCGCCGTCCGATCTGGAGAAGGTCGCTCAGCTGGTCGACGAGCTCCTGGAGGGGAGTGGAATGGCCCGGGACCGGTGCCGGCACCCGCACCGGCTCCTCCGGGGAGGTCGTGGGCTCGGACCACTCCTCGGAAGGGCCGGAGACCGGCTCAGGGCCGAACCCTCCTGAAGGGAGGTCCCGCTTGAGCAGCTCCAGGGACCTCAGCCAGTCGTCGCCGGTCTCGGCCGCGGTCCCCGCCGAGCCGTGGCCCGAGGGCCAGAGCTCGCGGGGGAGACCGCACGTGGGGCAGGTCTCGCCCGTGGAAGGGAGAGGAGAGCGGCAGACCGGGCAGTGGGTGGGCGCTCCGCTCACTTCGACCCCCGCACCTTCTTCAACGACCCTCCTACCCCGGTTCTTGAGCGTCCAGAGGCCCTGCGCCCTATTTTTGCGTTTTCCGTTACGCGGGGGCGCCCCCGGGTCCTCCCTTCAGGGCCAGCGGCTCCCCGGAAGCGGGGCGAGGTGCCGGCGGGCCGAGGGCGTGGGGTGGACCACCCCTTCGAGAGGCCGGCGCGAGCGCCAGCGACCTGGAAGGGCCTCGGGAGGGAGCCGGATCCGACAACGGCGGCAGCGCAGGCCCACCCCGCTTCCGGCGCTCTTGAGGCCGGCGCCGCAGCGCGGGCAGCGGCGGGGGAGCCGGGGCATGAAACGGGGCCTCGCGGAGAGCAAGCGGATCCCCTCGAGGTTCACGCTGGGGTCCTCCGGGTCGTCGAACGGCCGCGATCCCCACAGGCGCACCCGGTCCCCCGGGAGGAGCTGCCGGAGGAACGGGGGAAGGGTCTTCGAGGGCTCGAACCCCACGGCGCGCAGGGTCCGTTCCTTCCAGCCGACCCGAAGCAGGACGTGCCCGCCCGGAAGGTCCACCGGAGGCTCGAGCACGCTCCCCTCCACGACCCCCGGCGAACCCCGGGGCCAGAGGCCGTCCGAGCGGTCGACGAGGTGGTCCCCGGAAGCCTGGTTCGTCTCGAAGAGCGTCCATCGCTCGGGCTCCTCCCCCTTGAGGAGGCCCAGGGCCGGCGGGAGCCCCGCCGGCTCATGGCCGCGGACCCCGAAGAGGATGGGGCAGGGGGTGTGGGGGAAGACCAGGGCCCTCCGGGTGCGCGTGTCGTGGTTGTGGAAGGAGCCCGGGCAGGCCCGGTCGAGCTCGCGAGCCCTCGCGGGCGGGATGCGGCGCGGGGTGCCCCAGCGCCCGGGTTCCCGGTAGGCGATGAGCTCGTAGGTGGTCCGGCCTCGGGGCCAGGCGAGCGCCGCCGAGGCGCCCACCAGTCCCTGGCCGGAACCGGCCGCCTCCCACTCCACCCCGGGAAGGGCGTGGAGGCGGCGCCGGAGCCCGGGGAGGGGGACGATCTCGCGTACCGCCCGCCAGTACAGTTCCGGGGGGAGGCGGCGGGGGGAGATCACCCAGGCGGGGTCGACCCCGGGCTCCCCCCAGCGCGCGCTCCTCCGCAGGAGCCCTCTCAACCTCTCCGGGAGGCCCGAGCGCTCGGAAGGGGAGAGGGCACGGCCGCGGGAGAACGACCAGACCGGCGCGCCGCGGATCTCCCCCACCTTGCGCCGGGGGCCGCTCCCATGTCCGAACCGGGCCGCCAGGGCGGCGTTCCCCCGGGTCCGGAAGGGGACGTTCGGGTTGAGCCGGACGAGCCGGGGCCAACCGATCAGGTCGAGGTCGGAGAGCTCGCGCAGGAGCTCGGTGAGCACCCAGGTGGTGCACCCTCCCTGGGGGGAATCGGTGTCGTCGAGCCCGACCCACACGCCGGAGCGCCCCCTGGCCGGGGCCTCACGTCAGGGAGGAGAGGAGCTTCTCGTACCCGGCGCGGTTCGCCTCGAGGGAGATGTCCACGGTGGCGGGGGCCCGGCCCACCTGGGGCAGGAGCACGCCATCCAAGGCGGGGGCGAGGTGCGCGTCGTCGGGGCGGTAGAGAAGACCGGTGGGGATCTTCCCGCTGGAGAGGAGGTTCAAGCACCCCGCGAAGGCCTTTCCCCGGTCGGTCCGGTCGTAGCCGGGGACGCTCTCCACGCTCTGGACCTGCTCCCGCCACTCCTTGTACGTGTCGTTGTAGGTGACGCACGGCGAGAGGATTTCCACGAACGCGAAACCGTGGCGCTCCTGGTTGAAGCGCAGGGCCTCGGCGATGAGCTGTCCGGCCTCCTTGGGGGCGCCCGAGAAGCCCCGGGCGATGTAGCCGGCCGAGGGGATGCTGAGAGCGAGCAGGGTGGCGTCGAAGGGGGTCTCCACGTTCCCGGAGAAGCCCAGCGGGGCCGTGGGGGAGGCCTGGCCCTTGGTGAGGCCGTAGGTCTCGTTGTTCATGACGATGTAGGTGATGTCGGCGTTCTTCTTCAGCGTGTGGACGAAGTGGCCCATGCCGATGGCGTAGCCGTCCCCGTCGCCGCCGATGGCGAGGACGGTGAGCTTCGGGTTGGCGAGCTTGACCCCCACCGCCGTGGGGAGCAGCCGCCCGTGGAGGGAGTGGAACCCGTAGCCGTCCATGAAGTTGTGGATGGAACCGGAGCAGCCGATCCCCCCGATGAGCACGGTCTCCTCCGGCGGGACGTTGAGGTCCTTGAGCGCCCGCTTCACCGCCGCGAGGACACCGAAGTCCCCGCACCCCGGGCACCAGATCGGGGCGACCGGCTTGAGCGTCTCGGTCATGGGCGGGCCTCCAGGACCGGCCCGACGATCTCGGGGGCCTTGAAGCCCAGGCCGTCGAACTTCCTCAAGCTCTCGAACTCGGCCCCAGGGAGCTCCTCGCGGAGGAGGCGGGCGAACTGTCCGAGATAGTTGTGCTCGACGACGAAGGTCCTCTTCACCGTGGAGAGGAAGGCCCGGATCTCCTCGGTGGGAACGGGCCAGAGGGTACGCGCCTGGTAGAACCGGGAGGTCACGCCGCGGTCCGCGAGGCGGCGCTGCGCCTCCTGGATGGGGCCGAAGGTGCTCCCGAAGCCGAGGAAACCGACCTCGGCCTGGGCAGGACCGAAGATCCGGCCCCGGGGAAGGTCCTCCTTGGCGCGATGGAGGCGCGACATCCGCTTCTCCATCATCCGGCGGCGGTTCTCGGGGTTCACGCTCACATGCCCCCACTCGTCGTGCTCGTTGCCCGTGGTCTGGTTGAAGCCGCCGCGCATCCCCGGAAGGCTGCGGGGGGAGACGCCGTCCTCGGTGAAGGCGTAACGCTTGTAGACGGGGAGCCGGTCGAGCTCCTCCTGCGTGAGGAGCTTCCCGCGGTCGATCCTCACGGAGGAGAGGTCCAGCGGGGCGGAGCTCTGGGTGTACTCGCTGAGGTTCTCGTCGAGCATGAGGAAGACCGGCAGCTGCCACTTCTCCGCCAGGTTGAGCGCCTGGGCGGTCAGCTCGAAGGCGTCGGCCGGGTGCCCGGGGGCGAGGACGAACCTCGGGAACTCCCCGTGCGAGCCGAAGATGACGTGGAGGAGGTCGGACTGCTCGTGCCGGGTGGGTTCGCCGGTGCTCGGTCCCACCCGCTGGCAGTCCACGATGACCACGGGCACCTCCGCTTCGCCGGCGTGGCCCATCCCCTCGGTCATGAGGGAAAGGCCCGGCCCGCTGGTGGCGGTCATCGTCCGGGCGCCCGCGTAGGCGGCGCCGATGGCCATGTTGATCGCCGAGAGCTCGTCCTCGGCCTGGCGGACCACCCCTCCGAAGGCAGGGAGGGCGCGGGTGAGGTGGTCCATGATGGGGGTGGCCGGGGTGATCGGGTAGCCGGAGAAGAAGCGGCCGCCGCCGACGATGAAGCCGAGGGCCGCGGCTTGGTTGCCGGTGGTGAGGACCGAGGTGTGGTCGTGTCCCTCCTCCACGGTGAGCAGCGGCTCCTTCCCGATCTGCTCGATGGCGAGCTGCCGTCCCAGGTCGAAGGCCTTCAAGTTCCGCTCGAGCGCCTCTCCGCCCCGCCGGGAGAACCTCTCCTGGATCACCTTGCGGGCGAGCGCCTCGTCGAACCCGAGCAGGACCGAGAGCGCCCCGTAGGCGACGGTGTTCTTGTAGAGGCCGTTGCCCACCTTGCTCGCGGCGGTCATGGAGAGCGGGAGGAGGTACAGCCGCCCTTCCCCCTCGGCGACGCTGCCGTGGTCCCCGAGGATGAACCCCTTCGGGTCGAGCTCGCTCCGGCCGATCCTCACCGCGTCGTTGTCGAAGGCGACGAGGACGTCCTGGGTGGCCTTCTGCGCCCCCGACGGCTCGACACTGCCGCGCGTGGAGGCGTCGGCGTGCCCCCCGCGGATGCGCGAGAGGACGGCCCGGGCGGTGTAGACGTAGAGGTGGCGCGCGTGGAAGTAACGGCCGAGCAGGTCGGAGACGGTCAGGGTCCCGTCCCCGCCCTGCCCGCCGATCATCACGGAGATGTCCTGGAGGGGGGCTTGGCGTCGTTCTTGCCCGGGGGCCCCTGCGTCGGGGACCGGGACACGGGCCGCTTCTGTGCTTGCCATGGGGGTCGGAGCGAGGGAGGGGATCCCGCCTTCGTTCCGAGGTTGGCGAGGGAGGGGTGCGTATTTATTGCTGCTTGACCCGGACGCGCGACACGCCTCCGCGCACCCCCGGCCCCCGCCCCCCTTCGGGAGCGTACGCTACCGCGCCTCGTGCCAGGCTATATCCTTCGGACGCCATGGGCGAGGGCCCATGGCCGATCCTCCCGCCCGCCCGCTGGTCGAGGACCCCCACGCCGCCGTACGCTCCCAGCGCCACCTCCCCGAGCGCCTGGTGATCTGGGACGAGACCCTGCGCGATGGGGAGCAGATGCCGGGGGTCCACTTCTCCCCGGACGAGAAGCTCGCCATCGCCGAGAAGCTCTCGGAGGTGGGGGTGCCGCTGCTCAACGCCGGGATCCCCGTGGTGAGCCCGGAGGAGGCCGAGAGCGTCCACCGCCTCGCGCACGCGGGGCTCCGCGCGGACGTGCTCGCCGCCGCCCGGACCGTTCCCGCGGACGTGGAGGCGGTGATCCGCTCCGGCGTGAAGCACATCGCCATCTTCGTGGCCGCCTCCCAGGTGCATCTACGCTACAAGCTTAGGATGACCGAGGACGAGGTCGTCGACGCCTCGGCGAGGACCGTGGCCCGAGCGCACGAGGCGGGGCTCCACGTGGCCTTCGTCACCGAGGACACGGTCCGCGCCCCGCTGGACTTCGTCGAGCGGCTCTACGGGGCCGCGCGCGAGGCCGGCGCCGATCGCCTGGTGGTGGCCGACACGGTGGGGATCATGACCCCGCTGACGTTCCGCGCCTTCCTGCGAGAGTTCAAGCGGCGGGTCCGGCCCACGGACTGGTCGGTCCATTGCCACAACGACTTCGGGATGGCCACGGCGAACACCCTCGTCGCCCTCGAGGAGGGGGTCAACTCCCCGCACGTCTGCGTGAACGGCCTCGGGGAGCGGGCCGGCAACACCTCGCTGGAGGAGGTGGTGATGGCGCTGGAGAGCCTCTACGACTACCGGACGGGGATCCGGACCGGTTCGCTCTACGAGCTCTCCCGGCTCGTCGAGGAGATCTCGGGCATCCCCCTTCCCCCCAACAAGGCCCTGGTGGGGTACAACGCCTTCGCTCACGAGGCCGGCATCCACAGCCACGGGGTGCTCCGGCACACCCTCACCTACGAGCCCATCCAGCCGGAGCTGCTCGGGCGCAAGCGGCTTTTCGTGCTCGGCAAGCACACCGGCAAGGCTGCCCTCGTGGAGAAGCTCAAGGAGCGCAACCTGACGGCCAGCGAGGAGCAGATGGGAGCGCTCCTCTCCCTGGTGAAGGCGAAGGGGGAGGCGCGGGGCAAGGGCCCGGCGCGCGAGCTCCTCACGCGCTACCGGGCCTACTTCGAGAATCCCGGCATCTCCGAGGAGGAGTTCTCCGCCATGGTGGAGGCCGTGGGGATCACGGACCCCGCGCGCCCGGCCCCTGCTGTCCCGGCTGTCCCGGTTCGGAGCGGGCGATGAGCGCCGGGGCCGAGCCGAGACCGGCCACCGCCCCGCTCTCCGACGAGGGACAGAC
>JAKATE010000200.1 GCA_021828085.1 Thermoplasmata archaeon
GGTACTGGAGAAGCTCACGTTCTGCCCCACGTCGATGCTGGAGGCGCTCGCGGCGGGGGTCCCCGGCGCCGGCAGGGAGAACACACGGAACGGCAGGGCGGCCGAGCCGGTCCCGCCGTTGGAGTCCACCACCGTGAGGGTCACGTTGTACGCCCCCGCGGTCACTCCCAGGCAGCTGACGGTCGAGGCGAAGCTCGCGGCGCAGTTGAGGCCCGCGAGAGGGGCCACCGACCAGAGATAGGAGTCGCGCCCGGAGCCCACTCCGGTCACGTTCGCCTTGAACGTGGCCGTCTGTCCGACGTCGATGCTCCGTCCCGAGGTCGGGATGGGAGTCCCTGAGACCGGCAACGGATAGACCACGATCGTGCGGGAGGTGTTCCATCCGGCCCCGAGCATGGAATCGCTGACCTTGACGGTCACGTTGTACGTCCCGGGGGCGGTCGGCACGCAGGTGATGGTGAGCGTGTTCGAGGTCGGACAGCCCATCCCTACCCCCGACGCGGTCCAGGAATAGACATCGGGTGCCGTTCCCGGGGCGAGGAGCGTGCTGTTGAAGATGACGGATTGTCCGACGTCGGCGCTCAGGACGTCGGGGATCGGAGCGCTCACTTCCGGGCCCGCGGTCACCGTGTAGAGGGCCGACGCGGTCGAGCCCGTGTTGCCCACGGAGTCGGTGATGTGGGCGACGACGTAGTAGCTCCCGGCCCGCAGTGGCGTGCAGTTCAGGGAGAGGGAGGTCGAGGGGGTGCACTGCATCGACCGGTTCGGGCCCCAGGACCAGAAGAACGTGTCCGGAGCCTTGCCGGGGTCGAGCACCGTGCTGAGGAAATTGACGAGGGTCCCGGCCTCGACCGGGGCGGGGGGTGTCGGCACGGGCACGGAGACATGGGGGCCGGAGATGTACTGCCAGGTGTCCCCGACGTCCACGCCCGCGCAAGCGTAACCGCCGTACAGCAGCGGTCCTGCAGGGGTGCCGACCAGCGTCGACCACCCCCGGGGGCCCGGGCTGGAGGTCGGGCTCTCCTGCGTCCAGCTGCCCGAGCTCCCGGCCCAGGTGTCGCTGTCGCAGGCGCCGGTCGAGAACAGGTAGCCGCCGAAGATCATCGGAGATCCCGAGTCGCTGGCCATCAGGTGGTCCTGGAGCACCCGGGCCGACGGTGAGGTGGTGGGGAAGAGCTGGGTCCAGGCTCCGCCGGCGAAGCTCCAGGTGTCGCCGAGCTCGGTCAGGCTCGGGGTGCCTCCCCCGAAGAGAAGGACCTGGTTGTCATTGGTGTCGGTCTCCATGCCTGGGCCGAAGCGCGTGGACGGGCTCGTGGTGGGGAAGAGCTGGGTCCACTGGCCCCCCACGAACGACCAAGTGTCGCCGTAGTAGTTGCCCAGGCAATCGGTGCCTCCGAAGAGGATCATCTCGTTGTCCGAGGGGTCCCACGCCATGCCGGGGAAGAATCGGGCGGTCGGGGAGGTGGTCGGGGAGAGCTGGGTCCACTGCCCGCCGCTGAAGGTCCACGTGTCGCCCAGGGTCGTCGAGCACGAGCCGTCCGGGATCCCCCCGAACAGGACCACGTACCCGTCGAGGGGGTCGTAGGCCATCTGGCCGTCGAACCGCGGAGGAGGGGACGTGGTGGGGAAGATCTGCGTCCAGACCCCTCCGGAGAAGGTCCAGGTGTCGGAGAGGGAGGCGCCCGACGACCCGTTGAAGCCCCCGAAGAGCACGGTGTACCCGTCGGCCGCGTCGTAGGCCATCATCGTGTCCTCACGCTGCCCGGGCCCGCAGTTCCCGGTGTAGCAGATCTGCTTCCAGTTCACGGCCGAAGGGATCTGCGAGCTCCCGGGAGAACTGCTTGCGGCGTGACCTACCGCTTCCGGGCAGGCGAACATCTGGACGAGCCGGGGCGCGCAGAGCTGAGCGCCCGTCGAATGGGCCGGGCCGAGAGCGTCGTGGCTCATCGCCGAAGTGGGCGGGAGAGCATGGGTGTCGGCTCCGGCCGAGACCGAGAGGACGCCCGCGGGGGACGCCATCAGGACGGTGACCAGCAACAGCACCGGGAGGGTGCCCCAAGTGAGCCAGCCCGGGGCGTTCATGCGTAACCTCCCGAGGAGGAGCCCTCGTTCGGGGGCGGCGGTAGGGGTGGCGGAGCTGGGGGGGAGTCCGGGGGCGGAGGCGCCCAGGAGCCTTGCTCGGAAGCCGGGGCCGGGACTGGAGCGGGCTCTTCCGGGAACCTGTGGCCTTCGGGCGAGGGGGCGATCGTGTGGGGGTCGCCCGCCATCGGCTCGACCGGGATGGGGGGAGGGAGGACGGCGCCCTCGGGGCTCTTCCTCCTCCGGCCGACCGCGATGACGATGATCACCAGGACGATCACGATGAGGACGAGGAGCAGGATCCAGAGGAATCCCAGGCTCATCACCCCGCCCGCGAACATGCTGGGCGCGGCATTGACGTTGAGCGTCGTCGTCGCCTTCGCGCTCGCGCCGTCCGCATCGGTCACGGTCACCTGGACGGTGTAGCTACCGCTCGAGGAGGGAACGCAGCTTCCCCCGTTGCCCGCGATCGCGCACCCGGAGGGGAGTCCCGAGTAGGCGAACGTGTAGGGCGCGGTGCCTCCCGCGACCGAGACCTGGAAGGAAGTGGTGTCTCCCTGGGTGATGGTCGACGGGGAGGCGGTGAAGGTCGTGATCGAGGGGACCGGGTTCACGGTGAGGCTGATGTTGAAGAACGCGCTCACTCCCACCGCGTCAGTGGCCCGGACCTCGGCCGTGAACGTTCCGGCTTTGTCGGGGGTGCAGGGGAGGGTGCCGTTGTTCTGGCTCGAGCAGCCGGGCGGGAGCGCCGGGTAGGAGTAGCGGTACCCCGGGGTCCCGAGCGAGGCCGTAGCGGTCAGCGTGGTCGCGGTTCCGTTGGTGAGGGTCATCGGGCTCGCCGCAAAGCTGGAGATCGTGGGGTCCAGGTTCACCGCGAAGGTGAGGTTCCCGAAGGCCGAGGCTCCGTTCTGGTCGGTGACCATCACCTGCACGGTGGCCGTGCCGCTCGCGGTCGGGGCACAGAACAGCGTGGCGTAGTCCCAGCTCTTGCATCCGCTGGGGAGCCCCGTGTAGGAGAACGTGTAGGTGCCCGTGCCGCCGTGGACCACGACAGCGAGGCTCAGGGACTCTCCGAGGTCGATGGCGTTCACCGCGGGGTCCGGCCAGGCGCCGGTGAACGAGGTGACCGCGAGGACCGGATTGACCTGGACCGGGAGGCTCGCGAACCTTGAGCCGCCCCCGCTGTCGTTCAGCCAGAACGCCACGTTCGCCGTCCCCGGGGTCGTGAAGATGTGGACGGGGGAGGCGAGCGCAGAGGAGGACCCGTCCCCGAACCTCCAGGCGTACGTGTATCCCGGGGTCCCCCCGAAGTAGTACGCCCTGAAGGCG
>JAKATE010000028.1 GCA_021828085.1 Thermoplasmata archaeon
TTCCGATCTCTGGGATTGCGCTCCCGGGTCGGATAGGACCCTGCGGTGCCGAGGAACGTGATCTGCACGGCCCCCCTCCCCCCGTTAGGGGGAGCCCCCCCCGCTTCCGGAGGCGAGCTTCGGGGAGGACGGGCCCGGGGGATGGGCATGGGCCTGGCGCTCGCGGAAGTCCTCGGTGAGCTTCCGGATGGCCTGCTCGGGGGAGGAGGGATTGTTCCCGGGGTCGTAGACCCTCTCCCCGGCCCGCACCGGGACGGGGAGGTCGTTCGCCGGAGGGGGGAAGGGGCACTCGTAGGTGGGGGTGTAGGCGCAGTACGGGTTGAACGACCGGTTGAAGTCGAGCTCGTAGATCCCTTCCTCGCGGAGCTCCAGGGTGAGGTAGCGCCCCGGCCCATAGGTCTCGCTCCCGGAGGTGCGGTCCCGGAAGGGGAGGAAGGCGATGTTGCCTGCGGCGGGACCGGCGTGGAAGAGTTCGAGCGAGAGCCGGCGTCCCTTCAGCGAAAAGCTCAGGGTCCCGAGCTTGCGCATCGCCGCGTGGCCGTCCTGGCTGGTCCTCAGCCAGCTCTCGGACGGGTGCTTCTCCTCCCGGAGCCTCGCCGTGACGCGGAACTCCGGGTCCACCGGGAAGTAGACCAGGGGATGGAAGGGGAGCCCGGCCTCGGAAAAGGGGCTCTCCGGCTGCGTAGCCAGGAAGCGGTCCTTCTCGGCGCGCTCGCGCAGGACCATCTCCGCGTAGGGGTCCCCGGCCCTCCGGGCCGGGGCCTTGCGCGGAGGGGTCCGGCGCTTACCGGCCACCCGGGGAGCGGAGCGGCGGGGGGTGGGCATGGGCCAGGGCGAGAACCCAGGGTTCTTGAGCCTGCCCCAGGAGGAGAGAGAAGGAGGGAAGGGGTTGGGGGGGAGGCCCCGGTCGGGGCCAGCTCCCCTCAGTGGACCGCGATCTTCTGCTCGGTGACCGGGCGGGACTTCGGGACGGCGATCTCGAGCACGCCGTCGTGGTAGCTCGCGTCGACCTTGTCCGAGAGTACCGGCTCGGGCAGCTCGAAGGCGCGGTGGAAGCCGGTATAGCTGCGCTCGCGGCGCAGGTAGTTGGAGGTCTTCTCCTCGTGGGAGGACTCCTGCTGCGCGTCGACGGAGAGGAGGCTGCCGTTCAGGCGGATGTCGATCTTCTCCTTGGGGATGCCCGGGAGGTCCATCTTCACCCGGTAGGCATCACCGGTGTCCTCCACGTCCGTGAGGGCCGGGAGAAGCTCGCTGGTGCGGCCGAGCGACCAGGGGGCGGCGAGGAAGCTGGTCCGGAACTCGTCGAGCATCCGGTCCATCTGGCTGAAGGCATCCTCGAAGGGGGCGGGGGCGCTGTCGCGGACTCGTGGGACGATTTTCGACATATTTCTCACCTCAGAGAGGGCGGTATAAGGTATGTATGTTCTTCTATAAAAACTATTCGCAAGGCCGAGCCCGGTCCAGGGCCCGTCGAAGGGCCGGTCGGGGTCACCCTTGGCGCAGCCCGGTAGGGTCCCTCCCGGTCCCCGGCGTCGGGCCCGGGCGTTGCAAGGTTATCTGGGGGTCCTCGCTGACCCCGCCATGCCCGGCGATCTCGCGGACCTGGAGCGGGCGACCGCCCGGAACGTGGTGACGAGGTCCCTTAAGGTGAGGCCCGGGGAGAGCGTGGTGATCGAATCCTGGTCCCACACCCTCCCCCTGGCCTCGGCGATCGTCGACGAGGCCCGCCGCGTGGGGGGGATCCCTCTGCTCCTCCTGGAGGACGAGAAGGCCTACTGGAACGCGGTCGACCGTAAGCAGACCCGGCTCCTGGGGAGGATGAGCCGCTCTGAACAGGCCGCGGTGAGGGCAGCGGATGTCTTCGTCATGTTCTGGGGCCCCGGGGACAGCGAGCGGTTCGAGCGGCTGGACGGGAAGACCTCGGAGGAGGTCACGGCCTGGAACGACCCCTGGTACGCCCTCGCCCGCACCTCCCACCTTCGGGGCCTTCGGATGGGGATCGGTTTCGCCACCGAGAGCAATGCGCGCCTGTGGGGAACGACCGTGGAACGTGCACGGCGGGTGATCCTGGCCGCCAGCGGGGTCGACCCGGCCCTCCTGGCGAAGGCCGGGTCGCGGCTTCGGCGCTCCCTCCAGGGTCGACGTCGGCTCCGGATCCGCCACGCCAACGGCACCGACCTCGAGCTCCGCCTGGCCGGTCGGCCGGGGGAGCTCTCCACGGGGGTCCCGGGCCGTTCCACCCCGCGACGGCCCTACGGCATGCTGACGGGCCTTCCCGACGGTAGGTTCGCCATCCCCCTGGAGGGGAGCACCGCCGAAGGAACCCTCCTCGCCAACCTCCCCACGTGGACCCCGTGGTGGAGGCATGCGGGGGGGCGCTGGGACTTCCACGAGGGGCGCCTCACCGAGTTCTCCTTCGACCAAGGGGGGGAGAAGTTCCGTCAGAGGTTCGGGGAGGGTACTGCCGGGAAGGACCGGCCGGGGGCTCTCCAGTTCGGTCTGAACCCCGCCCTGCGGAGCATCCCCACGATGCACACGAGCCAGGGTGGGGTGGTCAGTCTCCAGGTGGGCAGGAACATCGGCTTTGGGGGGACGAACCGGTCCACCTTCCTGGATTGGGTCTCGCTCGCGGGTGCGGACGTCACGGTGGACGGGTCCCCGCTGCTCCGGGGAGGACGTTTCCTCTGAGAGTTCCCGGCAAGCCGTCGCGTCGGGGCCCGACGGCCGCACGGAGCGTCGCCGCGCGGCTCGGAATCCTCGCGGGGGAGGTCGACCCCGCCGGGCCACCCTCGCGTCCCCGCCATCGGGGGGAACCCGGCCCGCTCTCGCTTTTTATACCCTCGAGATTGTGCCGCCCCGAGGTTCCCTCATGGTCTTGGATACCGCGCAGGCCCTGCTCGCCGTCGCCGCCGCCATCGCCATCGCCGGTGGACTCGTGGGGACGGGCCTCGCCCAGTCCGGGATCGGAGCCTCCGGGATGGGGATCATCGCCGAGCGACCGGAGAAGTTCGGTCAGGTGCTGTTCTTCTTCGTCATTCCCGAGACCCTCTGGATCATCGGTTTCGCCCTCGGCATCGTGCTCCTCCTTAACGTCCTCTAGGGGGCGGGTGGCCGGCGCGACCTCCCCATGACGCTGGAAGCCCTCCTGGCCGAGATCGAGTCCCGCTCGGCGAAGGAGCTCTCCGAGCTCCAGGCCCAGCAGGAGCGCGAGGTCGCCGAGATCCGCGCCCGCGGCCAGGCGGAGATCGACCGGACCGTCCAGGAGATCCAGAAGGTCACCGAGGCCGAGGCGGCCCGGCTCCGGGCCCGCGAGCTGGCCTCGGCCGAGCTCAAGGCCAAGCGTCTGCTCTTCGAGGCCGAGGAGCGCAGGCTCGAGGGGGCCCTCGGGGAGGTCCGCTCCCGCCTGGGGGCCTACACGCGCACCCTGGAGTATCCGAAGCTCCTCGCGGGCATGGTCGAGACCGCCCAGGCCTCCCTGGGGAACGACCTGAGGCTGAGGGTACGCCCCGAGGACATCGGTTCCCTGCCCTCCGCCGCGCAGAAGCTCGTCGACCGCAAAGCCCCCCTGGAGGGCTCCCTCGGAGGGCTCGTCGCCGAGACCAAGGACGGCTCCCGCGCCATGAACATGAGCTTCGAGGAGCTCCTGCGGCTGCGCGAGGACCGGCTCCGCGAGATCCTCGCCCGGTAGGAGCGGCGGTGGACCAGATCTACGCCGTCTCCATGGGACGGATCAAGGCGATGAGCCCGAACTTCCTGGGCCCGGAGCGCTACTCCGCCCTCCTCTCCTCGCGCGACGTCACGGAGGCGGGGAAGCTCCTCGAGTCCACCTGGTACGGCCCGGACATCGTCCAAGCCCTCGGCGCCCACCGCGGCGTGGAGGCCTACCTCATCGGCATCAACCGCAAGTTCGTCGCGCTCAACCGTTTCGGCTTCCTCTCTGCCCCCTTCGCCGGCCGCCCGGTCGTCGGCGCCTACCTGCGCCGCTGGGACGTGGAGAACATCGGGCTCATCCTGGCGGCCAAGGCCTACGGGCGCGTCGGCTCGGACGTGGAGTCGCATTTCGTCACCGACCGGGAGAGCCCCTCGAGCCCCGGGGCCGGCCTCCTCGGCCTCGACGACCTCCGCGGCCTTCTCGCCCTCCCCAGCGTGGAGGCGGTGGCGAACCAGCTGGTCAAGTTCGGCTACGGGTCGGTCCTCCTGCAGAGCCTGGAGGCCTTCCAGCGCCGCCCGGACGTCTTCTTCCTCGTCCAGGTCCTCGAGCGGCAGTACTTCGAGGAGCTCCGCCGCTCCGCCCGCTTCTTCCAGGGGGACGAGTGGGTGGTGCGCGAGTTCGTCGCCTCGGAGATCGACCGCCGCAACGCCCTCACCCTCCTCAAGGGGGTCGAGCTCCACCTGGGCGCGGAGGACCTCGAGCCCCGCCTCCTCGAGGGGGGCTCGATCGGCCCGAAGACGTTCCTCGACCTCCTGGGGCAGCCCGGGGTCGCCGAGGCCGCCGGCGCCCTCTCGAAGTCCATCCCCCTCGGGGATGCCCTGGCGGGCTTCGAGGAGGAGCATTCCCTCGTCCCCTTCGAGCTCGCCCTGCGCCGCTGGGTGCTCCGGCGGGCCCTCGCCCTCGCCCGCCAGTACCCGCTCTCCCTGGCCGGGCTCTTCGGCTTCCTCCTCCGCGCCGAGGCCGAACGCGACGACCTGAGGCGGATCCTCTACGGGAAGGTCTACGGCTTCCCCCCCGAGAGGATCACCCGCGACCTCCTGGCCGCCTCCGCGAGCTGAGGGGCTCCTCCGCCCGAGCTCCCGCGAGCCCTCCATGGCCGAGCGCCGGACCCTGGTGGTTCTCGCCCTCTACCAGCTCCTCGCCAGCAACCGCTCGGGCATCTTCTCGGTCTACTTCGCGCTCTTCCTGGTGGAGGACAAGGGCGCCACCATCGCCGAGGGGCTCATCGTCCTCTCGGTGGCCTATGTCGCGAGCAGCCTGCTGGGCCCCCTCGCCGGCCGATGGTCGGACCGCGTGGGGCGCCGCCGGCCCTTCCTCCTCGCCGGCGAGGCCGGCAGCCTGCCGCTCTTCGTCCTCGTCCCCTTCGTCCCGGGAGCGATCGCCTCGGGGGCCACCTTCGTCGCCGCCGAGACGGTCCTCGCCCTGGGGGCTCCCGCCCTCACGGCCTACGTCGCCGACGTGACCACCGAGGGGGAGCGGGGCTTCGGCTACGGTCTCCTCGCGGCCTCGGGCGGGGTCGGGGGCCTCGTCGGCTTCCTCGTGGTGGGGCTGCTCATCGAGCGCCTCGGCTTCGCCGCCCTGTTCTACTTCGTCGGGGCGGTGATGGTGGGCACCCTCACCATCATCTGGGTCGCCCTGCCGAATCCCCCGGGGAAGCCGCGGACCGAGCGCCCATCCTACCGCGGCCTGGGGCCGCTGACCCTCTATTCGACCACCGTCTCCATCCGCGCGCTCGGGGCCGGGGCGGTGATCACCTTCTACGGGACGTATGCCTACTTCCTGGGGGCCAACGCCTTCGACATCTCCCTCATCGCGGCGGCCGGTCTCCTCACCGCCGCCGTCCTCTCCATCCCTTTGGGAAGGGCCGTGGACCGGACCGGGTCCTACCGGGGAATGCTCGTGGGGACCGGGGTGAGCCTGCTCTCCATGGTCCTCTATCTCAGCGCCGGGAGCTGGGAGGCGCTCGTCCCGGCGCGCGTGGTTTACACCCTCGGGTTCGCCCTGATGAACCCCTCCATGCTCTCCTACGTGGCCGCCCTGGCCCCCCTGGAGCGACGGGCGGAGTTCCTCGGGGTCTTCTCCCTGGTGAACTCCACCCTCTGGAGCTTAGGTCCGCTCGCCGGCGGCATCGCGCTCACCTTCGCCGGGGCCCCCGGGCTGTTCGTCTTCGCCCTCGTGACCACCGCGATGACCCTCGGGGCCCTCCCTCTGCTCGAGCGTCGGAGGAGGGCCTCCGATCGGGGCCTCGCCCTCCCTCCCTCGGGAAGCCCCCCGGAACGCTGAGCCCGGGACCCGGGGCGGACGCCGGACGACCTACGGACGGGCGCTGAACCCGCCGGACTTCGACCACTCGCGCGAGGAGACGAGCGCGGGCAGGGAGCCGAGCCGGTGGAGCTCGGAGATGGAGAGCTTGAGCACGTACATGCCGCTCGGGAGGACCTTCAGGTGCCGGCCCTCGGGGTCCCCCCGGAGCCTCAGCGTGATCCCCTCGCTCCCCACGTCGCTCTCCAGCGGGAAGCCGCTCCGGCGCCAGTGGTCGAGCATGTCCCGGAGGAACCCCTCGAGGCCACCGCCCTTCCCGAGGGTGAAGAAGGCCTGCGTGGCCACCGTCTCCCCGTCCGCGCCGAGGAAGAAGACCGGGGCCGCCGAAAGGGTGCGGGGAGCGGAGGAGGCGAGCCCGACGGAGATCTCGTCGGCCGGAGGGGCCTCCTCGGGGACGGCCGGGGCGGAGGTCGGCTCGGGGGGCCGCTCGGGAGCCCGGGGGGCCTCCTTCGGGGGGGCCGCTACGGGACGGTTCTCGGCGATCTGGGCGCGGATGTGGTCGAGGGCCCAGCGGAGCCGGACGATCTCCTCCCGCAACATCCGCTCGTTGGAGACGTACGGGTCCGCGGCGGGGGGGGGGGGGGGGGAGAAGTTCCAGATCTCCTGGGCCCGGGCGACCGCCGGGGTCGTCGGAGGGGGGAGCGAGGGCCGTGAGGCCTCCGGTAACCCTTCGAGGATCTCCTTGACCTCGCGCTCGAGCTCTTGGAGCGCCGGGGAGGCCGGGGGATGTTCCCGAGGCGGATGCGGCTCCTCGGGCCCTCCCATGACCCCGAGGACGATGAGCCTCCCTTTCAATCTTGCGCTCCACAAGGAGCCATAGCGCTGTAGGGGCCGGGGAGCGCGAGGGACCGCCGCCCCGTCCTACGGGTGCGGGGGGGGCCCGGGGGCCGGGTACTGGGCCAGGGTGTACTCCCGCTTCCCGCCGAACGGGTGGAAGCCCTTCCCGCCGCCGTGGTAGAACTTGGAGAAATACTCCACGTAGAGGAGACGCGCCCCCTGGATGCCCGGCTCGAAGACCCCCAGGACGATGTTGAACCCCTGCCCCACCACCAGGATGACCAGCCCGGCGATGGCGAGGAGACCGCTGTGGAACAGTCCCACCGAGATCTGGTTCACCACCGTCGCCAGGATGACCGAGGCGAGGAGGATGCCGGCCAGACGGGTGTATGAGACGATGTGGCCCATCACGCTCATCACCTCGATGGCGGCCTGGCCGCTCTCGAGCACGATGACGCCGACCAGGAGGGCGAGCCCGATCCCCAGGTAGATGAATAGCGTGCTGTTCGGTGGGCTGATGACGATCTGCTGGTGGATGAGGGCGAGCCCCCCGAGGGCGATGACCCAGGCGAGCCCGATCCACAGGACCTTGGCGACGGCCCCCTTGCGGTGCCCCGCGTAGATCTCGTTCAGGAAGGAGAAGAGGAAGCCCAGGGTCACCATGGCGAGCCCGGCATATCCGGTGTAGAGGATCAGCTTGGAGACCCCGGTGCTGCTCAGCGGGTCGAAGAGCTGGAAGTTCAACCGCCCGAAGGTGAGCTGGCCGAGGGTGAAGCCGAAGTAGCTGTCGAAGACCACCCCGAGGCCGATGGCCACGAGGCACCCCGGGAGGAGCGCCCTCGCGAGCTGCTTCATCGCCGAGGGGGGCATGATCATACTGGTGAAGCGGACCAGGCTCTGGGGGACCCAGGTCCGGCCTGCGCGGGGGTTGCCCACCCGCCAGATGAGCCAGAGACAGACCCCGAGGATGAACAGTCCGTAACCGACGTCCCCGAGCATCACCCCGAAGAAGATGGGGAAGACCACGGCGAAGACCATCGTCGGGTCGATCTCGCCGCTCTGGGGGAGGGAGTAGATCCGGATGAAGAACTCGTAGATGCGGGGGAGGGGGCGGTTCCGCAGCAGCGTCGGAGGCTCCTCCTTCGTGGGGACCACGAGCAGCAGGCTCTTCCCCCCCGTGAGCCGCTCGAGCCCGGCCTCCAGGACGGGAAGCTGGTCCCGGGGCGTCCAGCCCTCCACGGCGAAGACGTCCCGGTTCCCCCCCATCCGGGCGATGAGCTCGGACTTGCGCGCCTCCACGTTGAGCTGCTCCTCCACGGGGAGGAGCTTCCCGTACCACTGCCGGGAGAGCCCGGCGAGCCCGGCGCGGACCTGGGCGAGCTCCTGCCGGAGCTCCGAGAGGCGTCGCTCCAGCCGGGGGGCAAGCACGGCCGGGGTCCCGTCGAGGTCCTCCGGTACCGGGACCAGGTGGACGCCCGTCCTCTGGGCGGAGCGGCTCGCGAGCTCGGCGCGTTCCCGCGGGACGCTCAGGACGAACCGGGTGGTCTTCTCCTCCGGCTGCGTCTCGAGGAGGAACTCGAACCGGGCCGATCCGAGCTCGGAACGGAAGGACTCGAAGGCGTCGGGGGCCCCCTCCCCGAAGTAGGAGCGCACGCTCTGCGCACGGAGCAGCGAGAGGTCCCCGCCGAAGAAGGCGTAGCCCCGGACCAGGGAGAGCTCCTCCTCGGCGGCGCGGACGTCTGTGAGGAGCAGATCCTCCCGCCGCTTCGCCTGGCGGACCTCCTCGTCGATGGGGATCGCGCGCGCCGCCGCGAGCAGCTCCCCCACATCGCGGAAGCGCTCCCGTCCGGAGGCGGGGACCGGGGGGAGGGCCTGGACTAGGGCGCGGATCCGGGACTGCTGCTCGAGCACCTCCCGGTCGACCGGCCCGGCCCGCTCGGGGAGGAGCTCCTCGAGCCCCTCCTTCCCGATCGGCTCCACCTGCAGGACCCCCTGGTCGTGGAGGTAGGAGAGGATGCGGTCCCGGTCGGCCTTGAGTCCGGTGAGGACCACGCGGGCCATGGGGGTAGGCCGGAGCGCCATGGGTCGCTAGCTCCGGCGCCGGGGGGGCGACGGGGGAGGGGGGGCGGGCCTCAGATCGCCGAAGAGGGCCTCGACGAGCTCCGCCCAGCGCGCGTCGAACTCGGAGGAGGAGAGGGAGGAGAGGTCCCGGGCCTTCGCTTCGGCGTCCTGGACGAGCTTCGTCGCAGCGACCTCGCTCTCCCGCTGGGCGGCGGCGAGCGCCTCCCGCTGGGCGGCCTCGGCGCGGCCCCGGGCCTCCTTGAGGGCGGCCTCGACGTCGCTCTGGGCCTTCTCCCGCGCGGCGCTCAACGCCTGCCGGGCCTGCTCGAGCCGCTGGTCGGTCGAGCTCTCGGCCTCCTTGAGCCGGCGCAGCGACTCCACGGGGGAGATCGCGGGGGGACCCCCGGTCATCCTAGTTCACCCCCAGGACATGGGCGAGGAGCGCGACGAAGATCCCGAGGGCCGCGGCGCGGCCCAGGGAGAAGCCCCGGCGCCACATCCACCAGCGACGCAGCGCGTGCTCACGCGGCGACACCGGAAGCCTCCCGCGGCTCGGCCGCGACCGCGCTCTCGCGCTCCATCTTGCGTTTCACCGTCTTCAGCATGGCGAAGCTGTCGCGCTCCATCTCGTCGAAACGGAACTTGATGTAGCGCACCACCCCCTCCAGGCGCGGGATCATGACGTTCTCGATGGCGCTGGCGCGCCGCTTGGTCTTCTCGATCTCTCGGAGGAGCCGCCGCATGGCGTTCTCCTTCTCCGCCACCTCGAGGACCACCTGGTAGACCCCCTGGAAATGGTCGAGCGACTCGTCGAGGCTCGCGGGAAGGGCGAGCCGGGCGAGCGCCGACTGGGGGTCGTAGCGCGTGTCGGCGATGGCCGGGGTCCGGACCCCCATGACGTTGCGGCTCTCCACCTGGAGCGGCCGGAGGATGGGGAGCATGAGCGCGGTAGTCTCCAGGCGGACGGCCCCCTCCATCATCTCGGCCTGCCGGATGGACTGGAAGCCCCGGGCGAGCCGGGCGGCGAGGTCGCCCCGGAGCTGGAGCGCCTGCCGGGAGATCTTGAAGAACTCGGCGATGAGCGCGGAGCGCTTGAGCTTGAGCAGGTTGAGCCCGCGCTTGGCGAGCACGATGCGGCGCTTGGAGCGGATGAGCTCCAGGCGGGTGGGACGGGTGACCTCCAGGCTCGGCACGGCCGCTCAGCCACCCTTGGCCGCGGGGCGGTACTTCTGGATGAACTCCGGCTTGATCCGTTTGAGCTCGCGCTCCGGGAGGTCCGCGAGGACCTCCCAGCCGATGTCGAGCGTCCGTCCGATGCTCCGGTCCTCCTCGTAGCCCTGGTTGACGAACCGGCGCTCGAACCGGTCGGCGATCTTGAGGTAGATCCGGTCCACGTCACTGAGCGCCTCCTCCCCGACGATGGCGCTGAGCGCCCGCTGGTCCTTTCCCGTGGCGTAGCTCGCGAAGAGCTGGTCGGCGACGCCCCGGTGGTCCTCCCGGGTCCGCTTGGCGCCGATCCCCTGGTTCATCAGGCGGGAGAGCGACAGGAGCACGTCGATGGGGGGATAGACCCCCCGGCGCTGCAGGTCGCGGCTCATCACCACCTGGCCCTCGGTGATGTAGCCGGTCAGGTCCGGGATGGGGTGGGTGATGTCGTCCGCGGGCATGGTCAGGATGGGGAACTGGGTGATGGAGCCCTTGCGACCCTTGATCTTCCCTGCGCGCTCGTAGAGCTGGGCGAGGTCGGTGTAGAGGTACCCCGGGTACCCCCGGCGTCCCGGCACCTCCTCCCGCGCCGCCGAGACCTCCCGCAGCGCCTCGCAGTAGTTGGTCATGTCCGTGAGCACCACGAGCACGTGCATGTCCCGCTCGTAGGCGAGGTACTCGGCGGTGGTGAGGGCCATGCGCGGGGTGATGACCCGCTCCATGGCCGGGTCCGAGGAGAGGTTGAGGAAGACCACCGTCCGCTTGAGCGCGCCGGTGTTCTCGAACTCCTGGAGGAAGTAGTTGGCCTCCTCACTGGTGATCCCCATGGCCGCGAAGATCACCGCGAAGCTCTCGGAGGCGTTGAGCACCTTCGACTGCCGGACGATCTGGGCCGCCAGGGCGTTGTGGGGAAGCCCGGCCGCCGAGAAGATCGGGAGCTTCTGCCCGCGGACGAGCGTGTTGGAGCCGTCGATGGCGCTCACCCCGGTCTGGATGAACTCGCTGGGCTCCTCGCGGGAGTAGGGGTTCATGGCGTTCCCCACGATCTCGCGCCGCTCGGAGGCGACCAGGCGGGGGCCGCCATCGCGCGGCTGGCCGAGCCCGTCGAAGACCCGCCCCAGCATCTCGTCGGAGCAGGCGAGCCGGGCCACCTCCCCGGAGAACTTGACCGTCGTCGCGGTGTCGTTCATGCCGAGCGTCGGGCCGAAGACCTGGATGATGGCGAGCCCCCGGCGCGACTCGAGGACCTGGCCGGTCCTCCGGTCGCCGTCGGGGAGCGTGATCTCGACGATCTCCCCATAGGCCGCGTTGTCCACCCCCTCCACGAAGAGCAGCGGTCCGGCGATTCTTTCGATGGTCCGGTAGTCCACCGGGACCGGCGGGGCCTTCGTCCCGCTCATGCCGCCGCCTCCTTCTCGAGGGTCTCGAACTGGGTCGCCATCTCGCCCTCGAGCTGGTCGAAGGCGCCGAGCCCCTCCTTCTCGCTCTGGGTCTTCATGCGCGCGATCTTGAGCCGCACGGGCATCTCCACCGCCTTCGCGAGCGAGACCCCCTTGCCCACCGCCTCGGTCTCCCGGTGCCCGAAATCGAGGATGGCCTTCAGCATGCGGTACTGCTTCTCGATGGAGGTGTACGTGTCCACCTCGTCGTAGGCGCTCTGCTGGAGGTAGTCCTCCCGGATCATCCGGGCGGTGTCGAGCACCGCCTTCTCCCGCTCGGGGAGCGCGTCGGAGCCCACCAGCTGGACGATCTCCTGGAGCTCGGCCTCCTTCTGGAGGAGCTCCACGGCCTCGTTGCGCAGGCTCGCCCAACTCTTGTTCACGTGCTGGCCGTACCAGGGGTCGAGATCCCCCGTGTACAGCGAGTAGCTCGACAGCCAGTTGATGGAGGGGAAGTGCCGCCGGTTGGCGAGCGAGGCGTCGAGCGCCCAGAAGACGCGCGTGACCCGGAGGGTGTTCTGGCTCACCGGCTCGGAGACGTCCCCGCCCGGGGGGCTCACCGCTCCGATGACCGTGACCGAGCCCTGCCGGGCCTCCGGTCCTAGGACGACCACCTGCCCGGCGCGCTCGTAGAACTCGGCGAGACGACGACCGAGGTAGGCCGGGTAGCCCTCCTCGCCGGGCATCTCCTCGAGCCGGCCGGAGATCTCCCGGAGTGCCTCCGCCCAGCGGCTCGTGGAGTCGGCCATGAGCGCCACCTGGTAGCCCATGTCCCGGTAGTACTCTGCGATGGTGATGCCGGTGTAGATGCTCGCCTCCCGGGCCGCCACGGGCATGTTGGAGGTGTTGGCGATGAGGATCGTCCGCTCCATCAGCGGCCGCTTGCTCTTCGGGTCCTCCAGATGGGGGAACTCCGTGAGCACCTCGGTCATCTCGTTGCCGCGCTCCCCGCAGCCCACGTAGACCACCACGTCGGCCTCGGCCCACTTCGCGAGCTGCTGCTGGATGACCGTCTTGCCCGAGCCGAAGGGCCCGGGGATGGCCGCCGTCCCGCCGCGGGCCACGGGGAAGAAGGTGTCGATGACGCGTTGGCCGGTGATGAGCGGGACGTGCGGGGGGAGCTTGCGGGCGACGGGACGGGGGACGCGGACCTTCCAACGCTGCGAGAGCCCCAGGGGGATGCGCTTCCCGTCGGCGGTGGTGACCTCCCCGACGTTGTCCCGGACGGTGTAGCTGCCGGCGTCGAGGCGGCTCAGCGTCCCTTCCACGCCCGGCGGGACCAGGACCCGGTGCGTGAGGAGCGGGGTCTCGGGCACCGTTCCGACGATGTCCCCGGGGAAGACCTTCTCCCCCACCTTCTTGGTGGGGGTGAACTCCCAGTGCGCCTGCTCGTCGAGGGCAGGGGCGGTGAGACCCCGGGCGATGAAGTCCCCTCCCTCCTTCTGGATGACGTTGAGCGGTCGCTGGACGCCGTCGTAGATGGATTTGAGCAGGCCCGGTCCGAGCTCCACCGAGAGCGCCTGGCCGGTGTTCTCCACCGCGTCGCCGGGGCGGATGCCGGTGGTGTCCTCGTAGACCTGGATCGTCGCCTCGTGCTCCACGAGCCGGATGATCTCCCCGACCAGACCGAGATCGCCCACGCGGACCACATCGAACATCCGCCCGCCGGTGAGACCTTCGGCGATGACGACCGGACCGGAGACCTTGGTGACTTTCCCTTCGGGCATGGAGCTTGTCCTACGGTGCCACGACGGTCTCCAGGGAGACCCCGAGCACCCTCTTCGCCAGCGCGGCCACGCTCTCCGGCTCGTCCTCGGCCCCCGGGACCGGCAGGAAGACCACCAAGGGGCTGATCGACGTCTCGGCGGCGTGGCGGAGGGCTTCGGGCAGGGCGATCTGGATGCGGCGGCTGGCCAGGATGAGGCTGAACTCCTTCCCCTCGAAGATCCGCTGGAACTCTCGGGCGGCGTTCTTCTCGTCGACCTCGAAGGCGTCCTGGATACCGATGAGCCGGAAACCGATGACGAGCTCCCGCTCCCCGATGACCGCGACCGGTTTGGCCGTCCCGGTGCCCGGCATGGCGCCTCCCCCGGCACTATCAGAGTATATAGGGGTGGCGGCACCGGGAGTCGAAGTCTCGAGGGAAACCGTCGCGTACGGCCCCTTGTTAATCCCCGCGGCCGTCCCCTGTCCGTGTCAGGGAAACCCCCCCCGGGAGCCTCCGTCCCCCGGGATCGCGAGCGGGCGCCCCACCCGCTGCTCGAGCGGGCCTACCGCTCGCTGGAGGCCAGCGACCCTCGCTCCCAGCTGGTGGCCCTCCGGCTGCTCGGAAGGGTCCCCGGGTGCGACCCGGTCCGGCTCGTGGGACCGCTTAAGAGCCCGCACGCGCCGGTCCGTCTCGCGTCGGTCTGGGCGCTGCGCGACCGGACCGGGAGGGTGGTCGAGGAGGCCCTCCTCCGTGCCCTCGCGGACGGCGACTACCGGGTGCGCGCCCTGGCGGCCGAATCCCTCGCCCGAGGGGGGGGTCGAGCCGCCCAGGCGGCCTTCTCCCTGTCGCTCTCGGATCCCTCGGCCGAGGTGCGAATACCGGTGGCCTGGTCCCTTCTCCAGGCGGGGGACCCCCGGGGGAGCGCCACGTTGGACGGTCTCCTCAAGGACCCGGATCCGCTCATCCGTCGCGGCACCCTGGCGACGCTCGCCGGGTACGACGACCCTCGCCTCGCCCCCTGGCTCGTGCAGGGGCTCTCCGACCCCGTGGACCGGGTGAGGAGAGAGGCTGTCCTCGGTCTGGGACGCCTCGCGCCTCCCGGGGTCGACGCGCTGTTGCGCCCGTACCTGGCGGACCCGGGGGAACGCGTACGGATCGCGGCCAGTGTCGTCGCCGGTCAACGACGCGACCGTGCGGCCGTGAAGCTGCTGCTGGACCGCTACCCGCTCGAACCGACGGGGGCGCGCCCGGCCTTCCTGGTGGCGCTCGGCCGGATCGGTGACTCCCGGGCCCTCCCCACGCTCCTCCATGCCACCGAGGATCCCGCCTCCTGGGTCGTGGTGGCCGCCGTCCACGCCCTGGGCGAGCTCCGCTCGCGCAAGGCCATCCCCCGTGTCCGAGAGCTGCTCGCGAGCCCGGTCCGGAGCGTCCGGGGGGCCGCGGCCGAGGCGATCGGGCGGCTCAACAGCCGCCAGGACCTCCCCCGTCTGGTGAAGCTCCTCTCGGACCCGGAGACCTGGGTCCGGCACGAAGCCTCGGTGGGCCTGGGGTTCCTGGGCTCTCCCCGAGCGGCTGCCCCGCTGCGGGCCCGGCTCTCGGACGCCGACCCCGAGGTCCGTCTGGCGGCGATCTGGGCGCTGGGCCGGGTGGGGGACGCCCGCTCCCATCCCCGTCTCGTCGCCCTCCTCGAGGAGGCGGTGAAGAGCTACACCGAGACGCTCGGCCTGGCGGAGACCCTCCCCGAGGAGAGCACCGGTTCGAGCGTGCTGGCCGAGCGGGAAGGGGCGCTGCGCCTCCGGGGGGACGCTCCCCAGCTCCTGCTGGATACGTTGCTCCTGGCCCTCGCTCGGGAAGGCGGACGCTCCCCGGCGGGGGAGGCGGAGCGGCTCCGGGAGGCGCTCCGGAAGGCCCTCGCCTCCCTGGTCCCGGGGGACGCGGACCGTCCGGTCCTGCTCCCGCGCATGGAGCGGATCCCCCGCTCCCAGGTCCCCACGCGCCGGGCCCTCGGCGAGGGTTGGAACGACGCCGGGGGGCGTCGGGGGGTACCCGGGGCGGGCCGCCGATGATCCTGAGGGACTTCCGCCTGCGCGACGCCCCGTCGGTGCTCCGCCAGGTGCAGGAGAACTTTGCCGGCGAATTCGCCCTTACCGGGTTCGACCCTGCGCACTTCCTCCGCGTCGTGGAGAAGACCCACCGGGGTTGGATCGGGATGGCCCGAAGAGTGCTCCAGCTCTTCGGGCAGACACCGGCGCGCTTCCTGATCGCGGAGGAGTCGGGGGAACTGCGGGGCACGACGCTGCTCACCCTGCAGCGGGGCCACGGCTATCTCTCCATGGTCATGACAGACGCTCGCTATCGGCAACGGGGAGTGGCCAGCGCCCTGTTGAACTGGGCCGAGCAGATCTCCCAACGCCGGGGCAAGCGCTACGTCGCCCTGGACGTCCTTTCGGGGAACGAGGGAGCCCGCAGGCTCTACGGGCACCGGGGCTACCGCCCGATCCGCCGGACGAGCAGCTTCGTGCGGGAGCTCGACGGAAAGGCCCCCTCCGGTCCCTCTGTCCGTCCGGCGCTCTCCAGCGACATCCCCTTTCTCGAAACCGTCTATCGACGCCGGATCCCGGACCCGGTGCGCGAGGTGATGCCCGACGGAGGCTCCTCGGTACTCCCTTCGCGGTGGCTGGACCGGATCCTCCTCTCCGAGAGCGAGGCGTGGTGCCTGGGACCGGAGGGAAGGCCCACGGCCTACGCCCGGGCGACCTTCACGACGCCCCGGGAGGCGGGGATCCTCTCCCTCCCGTACATCGCCATCGACCTCCCCCCCGCGGACCAGCGTACCCTGGTCGAGGCGGCCCTAGCCTGGCTCTCGGTGCGCAGGACCCCGCGCGCGGTGGTGACCCTGGCCGAGGGGAACGAACCGATGCGGCTGCTCGTGGAGTCGCTGGGCTTTCAGGAGCGTTGGAGCACGGAAACGCTGGCGAAGCGCCTCACCGCCTCGTCGTGATCCCCGCCGAGGGTCCTCGAAGTGCCCCCGGTGGCCCACGTACCTCCAGGGACGAGCGGATGGGGCGCGCAGGTCCCCGCGCTCGACGGACGGAGCGCGAGAGACCCGCCGACGCGGTCGGCTTAACGTCCGCTCGTTTTCCGGTGGTCATGGAGCCGCCTCGGTCGGCCTCCCGGGAGGAGCTCCCGGCCCGCTTCTTCGCTCGGTCGGCCGAAGAGGTCGCCGCCGACCTCCTGGGGTGCAGGATCGTCCGGCGGACCCCCTCCGGAGAGGAGCGTCGGGCTCGCCTGGTCGAGGTCGAGGCCTACCTTGCCGGCGATCCGGCCAGCCACGCCTACCGCGGGGAGACCCTCCGCAACCGCTCCATGTTCCTCGGTCCCGGACATCTCTACGTGTTCCGGATCCATCAGGTCTGCTGCGCGAACGTCACCACGCTGCCCGGGGAAGCCGTCCTCCTGCGGGCCGCGGAACCCCTTGACCCCGGCACCCCGCCGCTCCGGGGTCCGGGAAGGCTCGCCCGTGCCTTCGAGCTCACCCGGGCGGAGGACGGGCTGAGACTGGGAACTCCGGCGTTCCGGGTGCTCGCCCGGGACCAGCCCGGGCCCCGGGTGGTGCGCACCGGACGGATCGGGAGATCG
>JAKATE010000201.1 GCA_021828085.1 Thermoplasmata archaeon
GATCTCATGACGGAGTTCTCCGGCATCGTCCTTCCCATCGTGGCCGAGGTCACCCCTGCCCAGACCACCGGTGGGGGAGCTGTGGTCGCGACGGGGAAGCTCGGGGAGATCGCCAAGGAGGCGGTCCAGAACGTCTCCGCGCTGATCAAGAAGTACACGGGGGAGGACATCTCCCGCTACGACATCCACATCCAGTTCGTCGGGACCCACGAGGGGGTGGAGGGCGACAGCGCCTCCGTCTCCATCGCGACGGCCGTCATCAGCGCCCTCGAGGGGGTCCCCGTGGACCAGCGCCTGGGCATGACCGGCTCGCTCTCCATCCGTGGCACGGTCCTCCCTGTAGGAGGGGTGACCGCGAAGGTCGAGGCCGCCTCCGACGCCGGCATCCAGCGCGTCCTCATCCCCGAGGACAACCTGGGCGACCTGATGCTCGAGCCCCGGTTCAAGGAGAAGGTCGAGGTCATCCCCGTCCGCACGCTCCGGGACGTGCTCAAGTACGCGCTCGTGGGCATGGAGGAGAAGAAGGCCTCGCTCCTGGAACGCCTCGCGGACCGCATGGTGCGCGTGAGGGGCGACCTGCCCCCCGTCGTCTCGCCGAGCCCCCCGTCGTTGGCCTCTCCGAAGCCGAACTAGGGGTGCGGGGGGACCCGACGCTCGATGCCCCGAGCCGCCGGTCGGCGTCCATCGTTGCCCACCCACCTCACCGCTCCACACTTCACGGAGCAGGAGGCCGAGGACGAAGAGGAGATGCCGCGGCAAGGGCGCCCTTGCTACGTGTTCAATCCGATCCTCAAGCGCAACCTGGACGACACCGCCTGCGAGCACTGCCGCTTCTACCTGACCTCCCGCTGCCCGCATCTCGAAGAGTTCATGGAAGACCTCGAGGAAATGAGCCCCGAAGGGTGAGCCTCGTGGGGCACTGGCCCGGTCCGCACGCCTCATCCCTGCCGGAGGCTAGCGCCCTCCGTGCTCCCCGCAACGCTCCGACGCTTCCTGCTCAAAGACACGGACCCCAGCGTGCGCCATCAGACGCTTCGCGACCTTCTTGACCGATCCGCTTCCGACCCCGCGAGGGAGTCCGCTCGCCGACAGATCGGGCGCGACGGGTGGGCGGCCCGCATCCTCGAGCAGCAACAGCAGGAAGGTCACTGGGAGACGTTCCGGGGGCGCGGAGAAGACCTCTACGACCCGAAGTACATCGCGACGAACTGGAGGCTCATCGTCCTCGCAGACCTCGGCATGACACGTCGCGACCCTCGCATCCGTCGTGCCTCCGAGCTCCTGATGGGCTCGTGGTCCCGCCGCGGGTACGGCGCGCTCGGGGGAGAGGGAAGCGAGGTGTGCATCACCGGGAACTTTGCGCGGACGATGACCCGGTTCGGCTACCTCGAGGAGAAGCACGTCCAGCGGTCCTTCGAGTGGCTCGTCGACGCCCAGAAGTCGGACGGGGGCTGGCACTGCTTCCCGTCCAAGACGGGGACGCTGGATGGGTGGGAGGCGATGGCCGCCTTTGGCGCCGTCCCACCGCCGAAGCGACCCGCGGCGATGCAACGGGCGATCGAACGCGGGGCCGAGTTCTACCTCGAGCGGCATCTCCTGCGGGAATCCGACGGAAGCCGCTACGCCCCGTGGGAGCGCATCCATTACCCGAACCACTACTACTACGACTTCCTGCTCGGGCTCGATATCCTGACAGGCCTGGGGTTCGGGGAGGACCGCCGGCTCCGTCCCGCGCTCGACCTCCTCGAACGCAAGCGCAGGCAGGACGGGACCTGGGCGTTGGAGCGACACCACCCCGATCTCGAGCCCGACTATCCCTACCACCCCCGCACGCCGCTCTACCCCTTCGTCCTGGAGCACGTCGACCTCCCGAGCCGATGGGCCACGCTCGTCGCCCTCCGGGTCCTGCGGCGCGCGGGGCGGCTCTAGTCGCCGTCGCCCAAGGTCTCATACGAGGAGGGCGTACCCCCGGGAAGGAGGCGAGCGACCGTGAGGGGGCTCTACGTGGGGCGGTTCCAACCCTTCCACAACGGCCATCTGGAGCTCATCCAGCACATCGACCGCACGTTCCACCCGGACGAGCTCCTGGTCGGGATCGGGAGCGCCCAGACCTCCCACACGCTGCGGGACCCTTTCACTGCGGGCGAGCGGTTCGAGATGATCACCCGGGCGCTCGCGGCCGAGCGCTTCGAGGGGTACTGGCCCATCCCGATCCCGGACCTCGACCGCCACGCGGTCTGGGTGGCCCACGTGAGGTCGCTCCTCCCCCGCTTCGAGCAGGTCTACTCCAACGACCCGCTCACGGTCCATCTCTTCCAGACCGCCGGCTACGAGGTCCCCCGGCTCCCGTTCTTCAACCGCGGCCAGTACGAGGGGACGGAGGTGCGCCGGAGGATGGCGCAGGGCGAGCCCTGGGAGGCGCTCGTCCCCGTGGCCGTCCGCGTCTTCCTGGAAGAGATTAATGGGGTAGAGCGGGTGCGCTGGCTCGCGGGCTCACCGGAAGCGGCGAGGCTCGCCCGAGGAGATCATGCCCCAGCAGGAGCCCCGCTCCGACCCGCCCCGTCCATCGACGAACCCCAAAAAGGGAAGTGAGGGCCCGAAGGCGGTCGAGGGGCCCGACTGGTCCTTCGACACCGTCGCGGTCCACGGGGCGCACCAGCCGGACCTGAACGCGGGGTCGGTCATCCCGCCCATCTACCAGACCTCCACGTACCACTACCCCGAGCCCTTTTCGGAGGCGCGCGAACATGGGAAGGTGCACCTGTACACCCGCCTCGACAATCCGAACCACACGCAGGCGAGCGAAGTGATCCGCCGTCTGGAGGGTGCGGAGGCCGGGCGGGTCTACGCCTCGGGGATGGCGGCGCTCTCCGCCCCCCTCCTGGGCCTCCTCCGGCAGGGGGACGAGGTCGTCGCGCTGGAGGACCTCTACGGCAACTCCGTTACGCTGCTGAGGGACGAGTTCCCTCGTTTCGGGCTGACGGTCCGCTGGGTCCCCTCCGAACGCTCCTCGGAGGTCGCGAGCTTCCTGACCCCGCGCACCCGTCTCCTCCTGCTCGAGAGCCCCACCAACCCCACGCTCCGCGTCCACGACATCGCGCTCTGGGCCAAGGCGGCCCACGGGGCGGGGGCGCTGCTCCTCGTAGACAACACCTTCGCGAGCCCGGTGAACCAGAACCCCCTCGCGCACGGAGCGGACCTCGTGATGCACTCGGCGACGAAGTCCCTGGGCGGACACTCCGACATCATCGCGGGCGCGCTCGTCGGGAGCGAGGCCATCCTCCAGAAGCTGGACCCCTTCTCCCACGCCGCGGGGGCGACGCTGGACCCGATGGCCGCGTTCCTGCTCGTGAGAGGGATCAAGACGCTCCCG
>JAKATE010000029.1 GCA_021828085.1 Thermoplasmata archaeon
CCACCATCTTCTCGTCCAGATCGACACCGATGAACTCGACCGAGGGGAAGGCGCGGGCGAGCCGGAGCAGACCCTCCCCCCGGCCGCACGCGAGCTCGACGAAGACCGCTCCGGGCCCCATCCGCTGGAGGAGCCCGGGGACGCTCGCGAGGCCCTTGCGCAGCAGACGGGTGTAGAACGTTCCGGTGCTCCCGGGGAGCCGGTCGAGCACCTCGGGGGGGAACTGGTCCCACCAGCTGCGCTCCCCGTCCTTCAAGTGGGTCCTCAGGAAAGCGAGCGGGCCGGAGAGGGAAGCGAGGAAGCGGGCGGTCCCCCCGAAATAGACCGGGCTCTCCGGCTCCAGGAGCGGGGCGGCGAGCCCGGGGGAGAGCCGGTAGCGACCGGCCTCGTGGTCGACGAAGCCCGCGCTGTAGGCGGACTTGAGGAAGGCCTCCGTGTAGAGCCGGTCGGCCCCCACCTCCCGGGCAAGGAACTCGTCCGCGATCCCTTCCGGGTGGCGGGCGAGGGCGGCGAAGAAACCCCCCTCGAGCCCCAGCTCGAGGGTCCAGATGGCGAAGAACCCGGCGGCCTGGTCCTGGAGGAGGGCGAGCTTCTCGGCGGTGGCCTGCTTCTCCTCCGGTGTGGGTCCAGGGCTCTCGGGCTTCGCCGCAGGGTCGCTCATCGGGCTACCGACACCCGGGAGGCCTTAAGTCGCTCCCCGCGGGGGAGGGGGCCAGGCCTCCCTTGGCCGGGGCCGACGTCTTCAAGGGGTCCCGGGGGGTACTCCCGCCGCGTCGGTGCCTGGCCGGGAGAGGCCGGGGTGAAGGGAAGGAAAGGGCGCTCTGGAGCTTCGAGGAGCCTCCCTCGAGGGACCTTCCGTGCGAGGCCGACTCACGCAAGGAAGCGGCGAACGGGACAACATTTAAGCCCCCGGACCCCTCTTATTTTTCTTGCATGACGCGGAAGATCAAGACCAGCATTTCGGGGGGTCAGCGGGTATCGCTCCGGGGTCCCCTCGCGCTGGACGGGATGGGCTGGGAAGGGCCTGCGCTCCAGGCCCCCTATCTGAGGCAGGACGGGACCTCCGCGGCGATCGACCTGCCGGCCCTGGCGATGGCCGTCCGGCGGAGCGTCGGGCACGACGGGATGCGGTCGGAGGACGCCGAGGCTATCGCCTCCAACATCCTCAATTTCTTCGGCTTCAACGAGCGGATCATCGACAACGTCCTCGAGCCGGACGACCGGGATACCTTCTACATGCTCGAGGACTGCGGTATCCTGGAGACGGAGCGGGACGAGACCACGCTCTACGACGGCCGGGAGTGGCGGATCCACTACTGGATGTTCAACAAGGAGCGGATCCTCCAGCTGGCCCGGGAGGAGGCGGAGGAGCAAGGGATCACCCTCGACACCCCCACCACCGTGAAGCTCCCGACGCCCCCCGCGAACCTGGGATCGATGACGGTCCCGCCGGCGGACCAGAACATCTACCATCACCTGGGCGACCATGTCTGGCAGAAGGACGAGGAGGAGGACGGCTTCTCCTCCCCCGACGAGATCCCTCCGCGGGTGGCCCGGTACCGGGACGAAGAGGACTGAACCGAAGGGCCCCTTCGTGAAGGAGGCCCCTCGCCCCGGATGAGACGCTTCCTCCTTCTGGTCCACCGGGTCCCCCCGGACGGGGACTTCAGCCTGAACGACCTCGCCAACGGTGGAGGGCGGATGGACGAGGTGGCCCAGGCGGTCGTCTCGGCCTTCCTCACCTCCGGGGACATCCGTAGGGACACGGTCGTGGAGCTCCTCTTCGTTCGGGACCCGGGGGGGGTGCGGCGGGTGGAGCTCCTCGGGAGCGGCCTCCGTTATCTCAATCCGGACGAGCGCTCGACGGCGGCCCTGATCAAGAACGCGCTCGCCCGCTATGCCGGGCGCCCCGGACGGCCGATCGAGGCCAGCCCGGGGGTGCGCGTAGGTCCGGGGAGCCTGCCGGAGGACCTCGAGACCTTCCTGCGGAACCCGGGAGCCCTCTGGCTCGAGGAGCGCGGGGAGCCCCTGCGGTCCCGGGCCCTGGGGACCGAGGTGGCCGCGGTGCTGGGGGACGTCTTCGACCCCGACCCGACCGAGCGAGCGATCCTCGAGCGTTCGGGGGTGCCCCGCGTGAGCGTCGGACCCCGTCCGCTCCGGGCCTCGCAGTGCGTGATCGTGCTCCAGAACGAGCTCGACCTCCGCGAGGCGGGACCGAGGCCCGGGGACACCCCGGGGTGAGCCCGTCGGAGGGCGGGTCCGGCGCTACCCCTTGCGGAGGTCTTCGCGAAGGGCCGGGGCGAGGAAGTCGCGCCACTCCTTCGCGTCGGAGAGCATGTTCTCCCGGGCCCGGCGGGAGATCTCCTCCGGTCCCAGGGGATGCGGCACCTTCTCCAGCTTCAAGCCCCGGAAGGAGAGGAGGCTCTTCTGAGGAGCGACCGGGAGGATCCGGTACCAGAACTGGGAGTGCTGGAAAGGCCCGGTGAGGTGCGTGTTGGTCCAGGCGAGCTCCTCCCGGTCGATCCGGACGAGCCGCTGGATCTCGCGCCGTCTTCCCTCCGGGAAGGTGACGTCGGTGAGGAGGAAGGCGTCCGGGGTGAGGCGGCGCACACGTCGGAGGGTCCGGTGGGAGAAGAGCTCCCCGTCGCTCGGCTGGAAGTCGGTGGCCCACTCGAAGGCCCTCCGGGCGCCGGCCGCGAGCGGCTGGTCGAAGTGGTAGCGCAGCGAGATGACGGGCATCCGCTTCCTCCCCGCGGCCCGGGGACGTTCGCCCGCCAGATAACCTGCTCGGTCAGGCAAGTCCCGAAGCGAGCGCCTGCGGCGGGAGACCCCCCAGCACGAGCGTGACGCGGACGGAGTCCCAGCGTTCGTCGTGGATCCGGATGCCCGGGGTGAGATCGCGAGGCTCGTGGAGCTCCTTTCGGAAGGCCTCCACGAGCCGGTGGTAGGTGCCCAGGGTGAGCTCGCTCCCTCCCTCGACGAAGAGCAGGGCCGGGCCGGCTTCGGTCAAGGAGAAGTCGAGCAGCCCCTCGTGCAGCGCCTGCCGGGCCAGGAGGGCGGGATCGGAGGGGTGACCCTCCCCGGTGAGGAGGGTCGTGAGCCCGGACCCCTCCAGGTGTCGGCGCAGGTGCGAGAGGTCCAGGTTGACCTCCGAGGGGTGCCGGACGATGTCCATCAGGCTGCGCATGAGCGCGGTCAGGTAGGCGTTGCGGAACTGGAAGACCTTCTTCACGGGAAGTCGGTCGTAGCGGCGGAGCCTCTCGTTGGCGAAGGGGAGGAGCAGGCCACCGGTCCCCTTGAGCTCGCGCAGCGCGTGGGCGGCGTTCTCGCGAAGTCGGGGATTCCCGGTGAGCTCGGCCTCGAAAGGGAGGAAGACGCAGCTGATGGGGATGGCCCCCTCCTCCCTCGCGAGGGCCTGGCAGTAGGGGACGAGGGCACTGCCGGTCCCGCCCCCCACGCCGGCCACGAGGAAGATGAGGTCGAACCCGCGCAACTGGGAGCGGAGCTCCTCCCGGGTCCCCTCGAGGGACTTCAGGACCGCCCGGAGGTTCCCGGCGCTCCCGCGGCCGCGCAGCTCGTGCTGACCGAGGAGGATGCGCTTGTGGGCGCGCGCACCGAGCAGGCGCTGGCCGTCGGTGTTGATGGCAATCGTCTCGAGCCCGGGGAGGCCCTGGTCGTAGATCTCGCTGACCGTCTCGGAGCCGGCCCCGCCGAGCCCCAGGGCGAGCCCCCGCGGGGCCCGGGCGAGCTCCTCCCAGGCGGGGTCGTCCAGCTCCCGGCGAGCGGGGGCCTCGGCGGTCACGTGCGGCACCGCCCCGGGGCCTCAGGCCCCGGTCGAGCCGCCTTCGCTGACGAGGCTCGCGTCGGTGGAGCCTTTGGAGCTGGGATCAGTATGGACGGAGCGTCCTCCCATCGGTTCGAGACGGGAGCGGATATACTCGCGGACGGCGGTCCGGATGGCGTCGTCGATGTCGACGGAGACCCCCTCCTCGGCGAGCTCCTCGAGGTGAAGGTAGTCCTGGTGCGGAAGGCTCACGACCGTCTTGCGGGCGCGGCTGGAGGGGAGCTCCACCTGGATGTAGTGCTCAAGCCCCTCGCGGATGGTGTCCGAGATCGTCTGGTGCCCGCGCGCCTCCTGGATCCGCTTGAGACCGTCGACGATCTCCTGGGGAATGCGGACCGTCACGCGCTCGGAGGTCTCGGGCATGGTCGTCTGACACTATCCATCCGTTTGTCGGACAATTAGCATATCGTTCTTCCACCTGATAAGGGTTTGGATTCCCCTTCACGCGCAGGCCCGCGAGTAGGGAGTTCCCCGGGCGCCAAACCCTTCATCCCCGGACGCCCTCGCGAGGCCTGACGGACGTGATTTGAAGCTGCTCTTCCAGGATCCCCACGCGGGGGTCCTCAAGCTCCTCCTCCAGACCCCGAGCGACCTCTGGAGGCTCTCCCGGCTCATCGCGCCGGGGGACCTGGTGGGGGCGGTGACCACCCGTCGCGACTCGGACGCCCCCACCGACACCCCGGCGGCCCAGCGCTCCCGCCGGACGCTCTTCCTCACCGTCGTCGCCGAGAGGATCGAGTTCCACGAGTTCTCCGGGCACGTGCGGGTCACCGGGCCGATCGCCGGGGACTCCCCCGAGGCCGGCCGTTACCACACCCTGGACCTCGAGGTGGACGCGGACGTGACGCTCACCAAGCGCGAGCTCTCCGGACCGGACCGCGCCCTCCTGGAGGAGGGGCTCGAGAGCCCCGACGAGCCTGCGCTCCTGGTGGTCTCGGCGGACACCTCCCTCTCGGCCGTGGTCCGTCTGAAGGGCCGCTCGCTGGAGGTGGTGGACGAGCGGGACTCCCGCGGGCTGGGGAAGTACGCCCACCGCAAGGCCGGTGGCCACGAGAGGGACCGGGAGGCCTACCTGGAGTCCCTGCTGGAGGTGATCGAGCCCGAGCTCTCCCGCTCCCAGGCCGTGGTCCTCGCCGGCCCGGGCTTCCTCAAGGAGGAGCTCGCCCGGCGCCTCGCAGAGAAGGCCCCGGCCTGGAAGGGCCGGCTCCGCTTGTTCGCCACGAGCGAGGCCGGCCTCCCGGGGGTACACGAGCTCCTCCGCTCGGGGAAGGCGGCGGAGGCTCTGGGGTCCAGCGTCGTCGCGCGGGAGGAGGCGACCCTGGAGAGGCTCCTGCGCTCGCTGGGGGGCCCCGAAGGGGCCTGCGTTGGAGACTCGGAGGTCGGGCAGGCAGTGGAGGCGAACGCCGTCTCCACCCTCCTCGTCCTCGAGGACCGCCTCCGGGAGCCCCCCATCCAGAAGCTGGTGGACGAGGCGCATCGTCAGAAGGCGGAGGTGCTCATCGTCCGCTCGGAGGGAGAGCCCGGGCACCGACTCCGGGGTCTCGGAGGGATCGCCGCGCTGCTCCGGTTCCACTTCCAGCCCGAGCCCACCCCCAAGCGCCCCTAACCCCCCGGGAACCCCAGGGGGGAGCGGACCCGCCCCGGGGGCGGGCCAGCACCCCCATGTAGCCGTTCGCTCTCGCCGGCGCGTGCGGGTCCTCCTGATCAACCACCGCTTCTTCCCAGCCGAAGGGGGTACTGAGCGCTGGACCCTCGGCCTAGGGAGAGCGCTCCGCGGGCGCGGCCACTCGGTCAGCGTCCTCACGCAGGAGGAGCCGGGGCGCCCTTCCGAGGAGGAGATCGAGGGTCTCCAGGTGATCCGCCTTCCTCTGCGGCGGGTCGGGGGCTTCCGGGTCCCCCGGGGTTACTGGAGGCGCCTTCGGGGCCTCGAGTATGATGTCCTGCACTTAAGCGGGAACCGCATCTGGTGCGCCGACTTCCTCTTCCCCGTGGCTCGGATCTTCCCCCGGGCGCGGGTCGTCACTCCCCACGACTTCTACCAATGGGCGATGGACCCCTCCCCGCTCAACCGCTGGTACTTCGCCCGGTACCTTCCGAGGGTGCTGCGGGGATTCCAGGCCTACCTCGCCCTCACCCGTGCGGAGGCGGAGAGGGTCGTCGGCTTCGGCTACCCCCGGGAGCGGGTGCACGTGGTCGGGGAGGGCTTTGAGATCGATCGTTTCCCGCCGCAGGGGGAGCCGTTCGACCTCCGCGGGCGCGGGCTCGTGAACCGGCCTCACGTCGCCCTCTACGTCGGAGGGCTCTGGCCGAACAAGAGGGTCGACCGGCTCGTCGAAGCTCTCGCCCCGCTCCGGGACGAGCTCAGCCTGGTGGTGGTCGGCCAGGACCGTCCCGGTGGTCCTCACGACCGCAAGAGCGTGGAATCGAGGGCACGAGAGCGAGGGCTGGAGGTGGCCTTCACCGGGGCGGTCCCCAACGAGCAGCTCCCGGGGCTCTACCGGGCGGCGGACGTGTACGTCCAAGGCTCGCAGTACGAGGGGTTCGGGATCTCCCTCCTGGAGGCGATGGCGAGCGGGGTTCCCTTCGTCGCCTACGATACCGGAGCCGCGCGCGAGCTCACGCAGGGGGGAGGAGGAGTGGTCGCCAGCTCCCCGGAGGAGTTCGCCGCTGCGGTCCGGGCCTGGCTGTCGGACCCCGACCGGCGGGCGGGCGCCGCCCGTGCGGCACGTGCCACCGCCGAGGAGTACCGCTGGGAGCGCGTGGTGGACCGCTATCTCTCCGTCTACGAGGAGGCGCTGCGAAGGTGACCGGCCCTTCCGGTCCGGGGCCGGAGGGGAAGGCGGGGGGGCGCGAGCGGCTTCACGGCCGTCGCCTTGAGGTAGAGGTAGATCCTCCGCCCCGGTCTCAGGCGGAGCTCGCTCACCGCGGCCGGGGTGACGGCGACGTTGAGGGTCTCCCTCCCCACGCGCACGCTCACGATACGGCGGAGGGGGCCCTGGGCGTGCAGCCGGGTGAGGACCCCGACGAGCACATTCCGCGCGCTTGAAGGGAAGCGCAAGGGGGCGAGCAGGATCGCCTCCGGGTCGACCTCGACCCTCACCCGCTCCCCTTCGGCGCGCAAGAAGCCCACGGCGAGGGAGAGACCTCGCAGCGTGCGGAGCGTCGGGGGAGGCCCCCGATGGAAGACGCCGGTGAGGCGCGACTCGGGCCCCCGACGGCGCGTCCGCGGGTCCTGCTCGAGCAGGCGGAGCCCCCAGCGATTGAGGCGGGTCCCCCCCACCCCGCCTCCGCCCCTGCGCGTCGAGGCGACCGGGTGGCCGTAGAGACGGGCGAGGCGCCGGAGACGATACTGCCCCTGGTCCCGTCCGATCCCGGCGAGGCGGCAGGCGACGCTGAGATTGGGGTGGCGCGCGAGCTGCCGCAGAAGCTTGAGGTCGAGCGGGGTCAGATAGGGACGTTCGCTCAATCCGCCCCCCCTTCGTCCCGGGAAAGGCCGAGGGGCCACAAGTGGCCTACGTGGAAGGGGAGGCTGGTCCCTGGAGCGGGGGGCGGGGTCGAGTTCGCCTCCGGCCAGAGGAGGCTCAGCCCAAGCCCTTCCTGGGAAACTCCGCGAACGATCCAGCCGCGGGGGGCGGGTCGGAGGCCCCGTACGGTGAGGGGGAAGCGCTCCTTCCCCGGTCCCGGGGACCATTGGGCGTCCTCGGCGTAGAACGCGACCCCCGCGGGGCCGGAACGGGCGAGGAGCGATCGGGCGAAGGGGGAGTCCGAGAGGGCTACGAGCTGGGAGCGGAGGAAAACGTTCTCGTAGCCCGAGAGCCGCGCGGTGAAGGCGTTGGGGGGAGCTCTCCGCATCCGCTCGACCCCTCCCAGATAGACCGGCCGGCCCGCGTCCAGCACGAGCACCTTCCTCGCGAGCGCGTAGGCGAGCCCCGGCTCGTGGGCGACCAGGAGGACGGGCACGGGCCGGTCGGAGAGGCCCAGCTCCAGGGTCTCCAGCAGGCTCTCCCTTGCCTCGAGGTCGAGGGAGGCGTACGGTTCGTCCCAGAGGAGCCAGCTCGGTTCTGAGGCGAGGGCACGGGCCATCGCCACCCGTTGGCGCTCCCCGCCGCTCAGCGTGGCGGGGTAGCGGGAGGCGAGAGCGGTCAGGCCGAAACGATCGAGCAGCGTTTCGACGACCCTCCGGGGGTTCGGGCGGTCGCGGATCTCCATGGGGTAGCTCACGTTCCCCCGCACGGTCCGGTGCGGGAAGAGCCCGAGCCCCTGGGGGACGTAACCGACGCCCCGCGATTCGGGGGGGAGGGCTCCCAGGTCCTCCCCGTCGCGCAGGAGGGCGCCGGGAGCGACCGGGAGGAAGCCGGCGAGGGCCCGGAGCAGCGTGGTCTTCCCCGAGCCCGAGGGACCCTGCACAGCGAGCACGTCGTGCTCGGCAAGGGAGAAGGAGACCGGTCCGAGCGCGAAGGCCCCGTTCCGGGCCTCCAGCCCCCGGACCTCGAGGGAACTCACGGGAAGAGCTCCCCCCGGGCCCACGGGAAGGTCCCTCGGGACTCGAGGTAGCGGATGGTCAGGAAGAGGAGGAAGGCCACCAGGACCAGCAGCGAGGAGACCGCGGCCGCGCCCGCCAGGTCCCCCAGCGAGTAGAGGTTGTAGATGTAGATGGACAGCGGGCTGGTCACGTTCCCGGTGTAGAGCGAGGAGGGGTAGATCGCGTAGGCGAGGATGAGGAAGCCGCCGATCTCGCTCACCGAGCGGGACCAGGAGAGGAGCGCTCCGGCGAGGATCCCGCGGAAGGCGAGCGGGAGGGTGACGCTCGCGGTCACCTCGGAAGGTCCGGCCCCCAGGCTCCGGGCCGTCTCGACGATGGAGGGGTCCACGGCCCGGAAGGCGAGCTCGCTGCTGAGCACCGTGTACGAGGCGCTCACGTAGACCATGACCAGCACGGCCCCCCAGATCGTCTCGAAGACGGGGAAACCGAGGCGGAGGGCGAGGGCCCCCAGGGGGGAGCTCGGCTCGAAGAGCAGCAGGAGCGCGATCCCGGCGACGAGGTGGGGAACGACGAGAGGAACGGTCACCACCGCGTGCACCCACGTCTTGCCCCGGAACTTGCGCCGCGCGAGGAGGTAGCCCAGGGGTACCCCGGTGGCGAGGGTGACGGCGAGCGCGAGGCCGCTCGCGAGGAGGGTCACCCCGAGCGACTGCCAGACGCCTGGGGCGCTCAGGGCCCCCGCGTAGGCGCTCCAGGAGGGGTAGTCCGCCATGGCGACGAGGGGGAGGAGGAGCAGCGCCAGGAGGGAGGCCCCGAGGACGGAAGGGACGAGGAGGGCCCAGAGGGGGCCCCTCGCTCGGGCCCCTCCGGGAGGGCGGGCGCTCAAGGGAGCTCAGCGGCGAGCCCGGCCGGGAGTGGGGAGGTCAAGGGAGCGATCCAGTCCGGCAACCCGGTCCCTTGGGCCAGGGCCGGTTCGAGCGGAGAGAAGCCCTGCTCCGCGAGGAGCGCCTGCCCCGCCGGGGTGAGCAGCAGGTGGACGAAGAGCGTCCCGAGCGTGGCGTTGGGGGCGTTGGCGGGGACGGTGGCGGTGAAGGCCACCGGGGCTCCCACCACCCGCTCGAGGGAACCCGTGGGGCCGAGGATCTCGGTGGAGGCCTGCGCGTAGCTCGCGATGGCCGCGGCGGAGAAGTTGGAAAGGTCCACCGAGGGGGAGAGGGAGAGGTACGACAGGTGATGCGAGACGGCGAAGGCGCGGTAGAGGAAGTAGGCGTCGATGCTCCCGCTGGAGAGGAGGCTCGCGGCCTCGGTCTCGGGGACCGAGCGGGTCGTCGCCGGGTTGAGGACGGCCAGTTGGCCGGGCGGCGTGGTGAAGAAGTGATCGTAGAGAGCGGAGAGGCTACCCTCGGTGAGCAGCCCTTCGAGCTCAAGGGCGAAGATGGCGTTGAACCCGTCCGGGTCCGCCGAGGCGTTGGCGAGCCCGAGCAGCACGCCGGGCGTTGTGAGGACCGTCGGCCAGTTGGTCGAGTTGATCCCGTGCATCGCCGGGCTCGCGGCGTCGTAGGCGAGGACGAGGGGGGAGGAGGCGAAGAGGACCTGCCAGGAGGCATAGGAGGGCTCGAGCAGGAGCGGGATGAGCCGGAAGTCGGCGGAGGCCGCGACATCGTAGGGCTGGTGGAGCTCGCTGATCGCCTCCAGCGCGGTCAGGCTCCCCTCGAACTGCTCGGCGGCGGTGGGGGTGGAGATCCCCGAGGTCTCGTTGGCGAGGAGGGAGGCCTCCGCGGGGAAGACCCCGTCGAGGAGCCCGGCGGCGGTGACGGAGAGCGTGGAGGAGCCCGAACCGGCGGAGGGGGCGCCCGAGGGGCTCCCGTGGAGCTCGAAGCCGGCGACGAGCCCGGCGCCCAGGGCGAGGGCCGCCACGAGGAAGGTCCACAGCGGGTGCAGTCTCCTCATGGTTTCCGAATGTGTCAAATTGACACATTAGATAAAGTTGCCTGGGAAGGACGGTCCTAGGGGCTGACCCGGCCCCGTGGCCCGCGGGGGGCCCCCGGGCCCCCTGCCGAAACCTGATCGTCCGCGCGTTCGAGCCCTGCGCCCGCGCGAGGGGGCGTGAACCGGAACGTCTGGGTCGTCAGCTTCGGCTCGGGGCTGCGCCTCTTCGGCCTCGCGCTCCTCCTGCCGTTCCTCGCCCTCTACCTCCACAACGTGCTCGGCCTGGGCTACCTGGCCGTGACCGCGGTGACGCTGGCGACGACCGGCGTCCAGGTCCCGGCCTCCCTCCTCGGCGGGGTCCTGGGCGACCTCTGGGGCCGACGTTCGCTCATCCTGGGCTCGCTCGTCCTCGAGGCCGCGTTCATGGGGCTCCTCGCCTGGGCCATGGAGCTCTCCCTGCTGCTCCCCGTGGTCCTCATGGCGGTGCTCGGTGGATCGGCCGGCGCTGTCGGGCAGGCGCCCGCCTCCGCCTACCTGGCCGACCTCACCAGCCCCGGCCCGGAGCGCACGCGGGCCTTCACCGTCCGCCGTGTCGGGTGGAACGCCGGCTTCGGCTCGGGAGTGGCCGCGGGAGGGCTCCTGGTGGGAAGCCTCGGCTTCCCCCGCGTGGCGCTCGTGGCGTGCATCGCCATCGGCGTGGGCGTGCTCTTCCTGAGCTACTTCCTCGAGCCCACCCCCACCGAGCTGCGGCAGCGGGAGGAGCGGCGCAGACGCGCTTCCGAACCGCACCACACCCCCTCGCGATGGGAGGGGTTGCGGAGGACCGGGGGCGACCGGCGCTTCCTGGAGCTCTGTCTCGCCTCCCTGTTCATCGGGATGGTGACCGGCCAGTGGGGATACGCCTTCGTCCTCTTCGTGAACGGCCCGGCAGGGCTGCCGTACTCGGTGCTCGGGCTCGGGCTCGCGTTGAACGGCTTCGCCGTCGTCTTCGGACAGAGCCTGACGACCGAGTCGGTGCTCGGACGGCGGCACACCTCCATCGCGCTGGGATCGGTGGTGGCCTACACGGCGGGCTTCCTGGGGTTCGCGGTGGCGGTCTACCTCCACTACCAGGTCCTCGCGCTCTTCTTCGTCGCGGTGCTGGTCATCACCTTGGGGGAGAACCTCTTCGCCATCCCGAGCAGCACGCTCCCCTCCAACCTCGCCCCCGACGAGGACACGCGCTCCACCTACAACGGAGCCTTCCAGATGTACACGACCATCGGGGCGCTCTTTTCGCTCGTCCTCGGAGGGGTGGCCCTGGCGTACCTCACCGATCCACTGCTCCTCTGGCTCGCGCTGCTCTGGCCCGCGGTCCCTGCCGGGCTGCTCTTCCGCCACCTCGGACGGACCCTCCCGGCGGACCGGAACCGGGCGTGAGGCGGGGCGACCGGAGACCGGGGTGCCGGAGAGGGACCGCTCCCGGCGACCCCGAGGGAGCCCGGCCCTCCTCCGATCCTCCGAGCGGCGAGCCCCTCCCAGGGCGGCCGGTGCCGACGGCAGGGCCGAAAGAGGTTAATCCTGGACCCCCTCGCTCCTTCCCACGGCTCGGTCCTCGGGAACTCCATGTCCTCTCAAAGCGATGCAGGAGACCGAGGGCTGGACCTAAGGACCCTCGACTGGCTCTTGGAGCCCGAGCAGCCCGCCGTTCGCTACCTCACCCTGGTCGACCTCCTGGGGAGGAAGGAGTCGGACCCCGAGGTCCGGGAGGCCCGTTCCAGGATCCCGCGCGTCGGCTGGGCGGCTGACCTTCTGAGCAGGCAGAAGCCGAAGGGTTACTGGGAACCCCGTGCGCCGACCAACTTCCAGTCGTATGCGCGCTTCCTCCAGTTCCCGCAGTTCGGCTCCACGTTCTGGCCCGCCCTGGTCCTCGCGGACCTGGGGCTCGACGCCCGTGACCCGCGCATCCGGAGGATCGCCGAGCTGTTCTTCGAGTACAAGCTGCGCCTCAGCTCCCCCTTCAACTTCTACACCGAGGAGGTCTGCGCCGTGGGGAACCTGGCCCGCATGCTGGTCCGGTTCGGCTATGCGGACGACCCCCGCGTCCAGAAGCTCTACGCCTGGATGATCGAGGACCAGCGCAAGGATGGGGGATGGAACTGCGCACCGGACCAGCCCGGCACGCTCGACTGCTGGGAGGCCCTCGCGGCCTTCGCCGCCCTGCCGAAGTCGAAGCGCTCACGCGCCATGGAGTCCGCCCTCGAGCGAGGGGTCGAGTTCTACTTGGAACGCGAGCTCTTCCGGGAGGGGAAGCCCTATCCGCCATGGCTCCGTTTCCACTACCCCACCCATTACTTCTACGACGTGCTGGTGGGTCTCGAGGTCATCACGCGCCTCGGGTACACGGACGACCCCCGCCTTGGACCCGCCCTCGAAGTGCTCCGAAAGAAGCGCCGGCCGGACGGGACGTGGGCCCTGGACTCCGTCCACCCCGACGTGGGGCCGGCATTGCGGAAGGACTACGCGGGAAGGGAGTTCCGGCCCTGGTCATTGGAGCCGGCCGGCCGACCCAGCAAGTGGATCACCCTCACCGCCCTCCGGACCCTGCATCGCGTCGCCCCGAAGTGAGACCTTCCGAAGGTCGCTCGGGGCCCCGTATCCGGTCCTCGGGGACGGGCCGGCCCTTGCCTCGTTGAAGTGGGCGAGGGTGTGGGACCCTTTTCTCACAGGAAGCACGTCGCGCTGGACCACGGGGGGGTTCCCCGGTTCCGACCGCTGTGGGACCTTACCTACCGAGGGAGATACCCCTCTCCCGGGATCCCGCGCCCCCCCGGAGCGCTGCGGGGGGCCTCCCGGGCCGGAGAGGAGGCCATTCGGGGGAAGGGACCCCTCCCCTCCGTTCCGGCTGCTCCGAGGGCTTTTATCATTCCTCGAGCATAAATTCCGCTAGGTCAGGGCATGCACTGTTCCGGGGAGCTATTGTTCGAGCGCACCCCGGGACCCTTCGGGGAGGCGCCGCGGTGAGCGACGAGAAGGACCCGGACCTGGACCTCGAGCTCCCGAAGGACCACGTGCTCTCCACCATGCAGGCCCAGCGCCTGCTCCACCAGCGCAACGAGCTCCTGCTCAAGGTCCGTCACGTCCTGAAGAAGGAGGTCGACCGGCGCCACCGCGCGGAGATGCGAGCCGCCGTGGAGGCGGCCATCAGCCGTATCCTGATGGGGGTCGACCAGTTCTCGGAGGCGCTCCCCACCCTGGTCCGGGCCCTCGCCCTGGGGCTCGAGTGGGAGGCCGGGGAGTACTGGCTGTACGACCCGGAGCACCAGCGGCTCCACTGGAAGGGCCTCTGGTGGCACGAGTCGCTCGACCTCAGCGCCTTCGAGGAGGCGAGCTACGACGCGGCCGTGGCCCAGGGCGAGGGGCTCGTCGGCCGCGTCTGGCAGAGCGGACAGGCCCAGTGGGTGCACGTGATCGGGGACGACCCCAATCGGATGCGCGCCTCGGAAGCCACGAAGGTCGGTTTCCGGACCGCCCTCGGGCTTCCCTTCCACGCGGGAGGGGGGGTCGAAGGGGTGCTCGTGCTCTACCACCGCGGGGTCCGGCATCACGAGGACGAGGAGCTCACCTACGTGAGCAAGGTCCTGCGCCGGATCGAGCAGATGGCGGCCTGGAAGTGGGGCGAACAATCCCGCGCCCAGACCGTGGAGGAGGTCGGGCGGATCATCACGGGCCTCCCGCTGGCGGCGATGGTGGTCGATGCGTCGGGGAAGGTCGCCTACGCGAGCCAGCCCGCCCGGCTGCTCTTGGGCAAAGCCTCGACGAACGGCTTCGCCCTGCAGGAGTTTTCCACCACGAGCCTCGCCTACATCAGCGGCACGGACAAGCTGTACCCGTACGAGCTCCTCCCGATGGTCCGCGCCATGAAGGGGGAGTCCTGCAAGGCCGACGACCTGGAGGTCCGGGGCGGGGGACGCACCACCGCGCTGGAGGTCTGGTCGAGCCCCGTCTACGGGGAGGCGGGCCGGGTGGACTTCGCCGTGGCCGTCTTCGTCGATGTCTCGGACTTCAAGCGTCACAAGATCGAGCTGCAGAGGGCCAAGGAGGCCGCCCAGGCCGCCGACCGGGCCAAGAGCGAGTTCGTCTCCCGGATGAGCCACGAGATCCGGACCCCGCTCAACGCCATCCTGGGGATGGTCGACCTCCTCTGGGAGACAACGCTCAACCAGGACCAGCAGGAGTACGTCCGGATCGCCCGCAACGCCGGGTCGAACCTGATGGCCCTGGTGAACAACATCCTGGACCTCTCCCGGGTGGAGGCGGGGCGCATGGAGCTCGCCGCCACCCCCTTCCAGCTCGAGGAGTTCCTCGACCGGACCACCGACCTCTTCGCCCTCAAGGCCCACCAGAAGGGGCTCGAGCTCACCTACTACATCGATCCGGGGGTCCCGGAGCGGCTCGTCGGGGACCCGGTCCGGCTCCGCCAGATCCTGGTGAACCTCCTCACCAACGCCATCAAGTTCACCGAGAAGGGGCACGTCATCGTGCGCGCGCGCCGGGACCCCCACGACGAGGACCCGGGAGCGCTGCTCTTCTCCGTGACGGACACGGGCATCGGGATCCCCCCGGAGCGCCACCAGGCCATCTTCGAGAGCTTCACCCAGGCGGCGAGCTCGACCGCCGCCGAGTACGGCGGCAGCGGCCTCGGGCTCACCATCGCCAAGCACCTGGTGGAGATGATGGGCGGCCACATCTGGGTGGACAGCGCCCCCGGGGAGGGGAGCGTCTTCTCCTTCACCACCAAGCTCCAGGTCCCCCCCGGCACCCCGGTCCGGATGGCCCGGCCCGAGTTCCGGGGCATCCGCATCCTGGTGATGGAAGAACAGGGCCAGGACCGGGAGGAGGTCCGCTCCATCCTCGCCCGCGCGGGAGTGCAGGTCGTGCTCACCGGCGGGGGACGCGAGGGGCTCACCGAGTTCAAGCGTGCGAAGAACCGGGGAACCCCCTTCCACCTGGTGATGGTGGCGAGCCGTCTCGCCGACATGAGCGGCTGGGAGGTGGCCAAGGAGATCGCCGAGCTCGGGAACCTGGCCTCGCTCATCTTCCTCCTCACCCCGGGCCAGCGTGCCCAGGACCTTCCGCGCCTCAAGGAGGTCGGGATCACCAACTATCTGGTGAAGCCCGTGGACAACGCCACGCTCATCAGCATCGTGGCGACCGCGCTCCGGGAGACGCGGGCGATCCCCCGGGCCCCGACGCGTCCCGCCGAGGTCGAGGCGACCGCCACGCCGGACCTTTCGGGGGTCCGCATCCTCCTGGTGGAGGACTCGGAGGACAACCGCTTCCTCCTCCAGCGCTACCTGAGGAACACCGCCTGCCGCATCGACACCGCCGAGAACGGCAAGGTGGCCGTGGACAAGTACAAGACCTCCCCGTACGACCTGGTGCTCATGGACCTGCAGATGCCGTTCATGGACGGCTACGCGGCCACCCGGGCCATCCGCGACTACGAGCGGGAGCGGACGCTCAAGCCCACCCCCATCATCGCGCTCAGCGCCTACGCGATCAAGGAGGAGGTGGAGAAGAGCCTCAAGGCCGGCTGCGACGCGCACATCACGAAGCCGGTGGAGAAGGCCAAGCTCTTCGAGATCCTCTCGCAGTACAGCAAGAAGGCGGTGGCCTGATGGAGTCCTCGGAGGAGACCAGCCCCATCACCGTCCGGGTCGACGAGACCCTCCGGGACCTTGTCCCGCACTACCTCGAGAACCGCCACCACGACGTGGAGAAGCTCAAGGAGGCGCTCCAGGCGGGCAACTTCGAGGCCATCCGGGTCCTCGGCCACTCCATGGCCGGGAGCGGAGGGGGCTACGGCTTCTCGCGGCTCACCCAGATCGGCCGGGAGCTCGAGCACGCGGGGGAGAAGAGGGACCGGGAGAGGGTCGAGCGGGGCCTTTCCGATCTGGAGAGCTATCTCCGGCGGATCATCGTCGAGTACACCCCGGCGACCTAGCCGCCCGGAAGGCCCGGGGCCTCCCTAGCTCGCGGGAGGCTGGAGCAGGACCGTGACGTGGTAACGGCCCTCGAAGACGTGGACGTCCCCGATGGAGTGGCCGCGCGCCTGCATGAGCTCGAAGGTGAAGCGGTTGAAGTCGACCGGCGAGTCGAAGGCGAGCGTGAGCCCCACCCGGACCACCCCGGAGGAGGTGCCGGTGAGCCGGGAGCTGAAGTCCTCGACGAGCTTGAGCGCCTCCTGGACGCTCGAGACGTTGATGACCTGGGCGCGCTCGCGCGACTGGCGGCGGGCGAGGGCCTCGTAGATCGTCCGGTTGACCTCGAGCGGGTCGAAGGGCTTCTCGATGTAGCCGTGCACCTGGGCCAGGTTCACCGCGCGGAGCACGGAGCCCAGGTTCGTGTGGGCCGTGATGAGCATGCGGAGCGTCTGGGGCCAGCGCTCCTTGACCTCCAT